>RFSL01000182.1 GCA_009923965.1 Flavobacteriia bacterium
ATTTGTGCCAAATGTTACTCCTGTGAAAAGCATTGCCCCAATGAAGTCAAATCTTTTTTTAATGTAAGTAGAATTTATCCAGAGCTTTGAAAATGCGGGAGCTTGGTAATAGGCAGTCCATCCAGAAACACTTGGTGGTCTAGCGTAATCTTGCCCCATAGTACTTGCAAAGTAATAAATGTTTAAATAGATATCTGAGTTTACAGCAAGCCCAAAATTTGGGGCAGTTCCAGTAGCATTCAATATTCCATATATCATTTCATAAGGATTACGGATAATTGCTCCTCTAATACTTAGATCATAGAAATGTTCGCTAGTAAATAATTGATGAAGCACAGGTAAAATTTCATAATTGTTAGAGGTAAGAGTTAAAGCCATACTTGGAATAATGTCAGACATTACAAAGGCATTTAAATCATAATTAACAAAATAACGATAGAGTTTTGAACAAATAAATGTCGCAACTTGACTTTGATTAAAGATAACATCAATAAAATCCGAGTATTCTTGCGCGTCGTTTGCATTAATAATTTGACCATTGAAATGATAAGAAAGTTGTTTGCTTGAGTTATCATGTAATATTGGATTAAAAGATACAACTGCTTGTGTTAAGCTATCACTTCTGATGCCAGTTACAACATAAGCAGTAAGAATTTTAGCGCCTGCAGCAACATCATTTTCTGTGTAATGGGAATAATCTCCTGTTGCAATTTGAGTGCCTTTTCCAATTGAAAATAATTCAAGTAATTCTCGAGAATAGTTTTCATTTGGAGAATAAACAGTATTTGAAGAACCGTTTAAAAAAAGAAGCATGCTTGGATCTATGGTAACATCTTTAACTAGTTGCTTGAAGTTTCCTAGAGAACTCTGGCGTAAAAGCATTAAAAAATGATACATTGCTCGAGATTCAGAATCTCCTGTAACTCCAAAATGATTTTGCCAAAAAAAGACTAATTTTTCTGCAATACTTCCATTTTCCTCATTAATATTTTTATTTGTCCAAGCGGCAAGAGATCTTGAGCGTGCGTTTTCACATTCTTGATTTTCAGCTTGATTTGAAGGGTATACTGAATTTACCCAAGTACTTCCTTGAGCAACAATTGTTTCGCCGGGATGATATGCTAGAGGAGGACTTGTTGGAGGGATTTGTAGTAAGCTTGTCACGGTATTTTCCATGCCATTTACAACAGCAGCTATTATCTGCTGATTCGTTGCTCCAAAAACTGTCCTTCGCAATAAATGTGCTGCTTCTGCTTTTGTCCATGGCCCACTGTAAGGAGTCATAAAGTAGAGTTTAAATTATTAATTTTTTACTATTTTATGAAAAATAATATGCTAATATAATTATTTTTTTACTGTTTCATGAAAAATAGTCGGCTAATCTTATTGTACTGTTTTAGTTGTAAAATATATGTTCCTTTAACAAAATAACTTAGGTCAATTTCAACTTCTTTTCCAGAAAAGCTACCAGTATATACTTCTCGATTTAAAACATCTAGAATAACCAATTCACTGTTGCTCGAAGTAAAATTTGTAGTTAAAGTAAGATGCTCAGAAGCTGGATTTGGATAAAGATTAATTTCAAGGTCTTGCTCAGATAGAGAGGAAGGCAAACAAGCTTGGCAACTAGTCATACTTGTATACAAGGAAGCAGAATAATCGATCATCCCTGAAATGTTTGAACATCCTGAAATCATGGCACATTGTCCGTTGATAATTCCTATTCCAATAGGCATTGAACACAATCCAAAGTCAACGTTTGATAAATCAGAACATGCAGGGGCAAGATCAAATTCCATGCAGTTTGCTTGGCAATTTTCTAGACTTGAATCTATGGCCAAAGCATAATCAATATTCCCCACAATTGTTCCACAGCCGCTAATTGGACTGCAAATACCATTAATTAAACCATAACCAATAAACATTGTGCAAGCACCAAAGTCAAGACCCGCTAAATCTGCACAAGAATCTGCAAATGTTATACCTCCTGAACATTCTCCTGGAGTCCACGAAGTTACACCGCCCCAATTTTCAGCTTCACAAGAATTGCTGTATGTAACATTATTACAACCACAAACAGGAATGAAAACTGTTGGGCAAAAAATATTAGGATTTATTAGTGACGAATCAATGCAAGTTATGATGTCTCCACAGGGGTAAGGCAAAACACATATATTATTATCATAGTTAAAAATAACGGATCCTATGAAATTTGGAGGAAAAGGAGCTGAAAAAGTAGAGTTAGAGACTGAATAAGGAATTGTAGTTCCTCCCTCTTGTCCAAAATACGCTAATTCTCCACTTGCTATGACATCACCATTTTGATTTAGTACTTGCGAAACATATGGGTACATAATCCAATCATTAAAATCACCACTAAAATTAATTGATACATTGAGTATTCCAGAAGTGTCAAAAGAAATATTCTCTACGCAAAATGATGAGCATGAAATAGTACTTGAACATTCTCCCTCTGTCCACGCAGTTACACCTCCTAGATTTACCGCAATACATTCATTTGAATACGTAACGCCATCGCATCCACAAACTGGGGCGTAAATCATAGGACAAATGGCAAATGAATCAATTAATGCTGGATTTACACATTGAGAAAAATTATAGGTTTTAAATCCAAAA
>RFSL01000183.1 GCA_009923965.1 Flavobacteriia bacterium
GAAATTATAGAATTATAATAAATAAAATATTTATTATAAAAATGGCGCAAACATGAACAAAACATACTTAAACAAAACGAGTGAGTTTGATTTAAAAAAATAATATTTTATATTATTATATAATGCCAGCAAAAAAATCAGTAGTTCAAAAATCAAGTACCAGTGAACCTCAATTAATGGAACATGTTGAACCCAAAGACTCGCATGTTGAATCTAAAGAAGCACCCGTCGTTTTAAAATCTAAAAAAACTGTTAAAAAAAGCGACGAAGTTCCAGTTGTTCAAAGTGAAACTAATGTAGTTCAAGAAGGAGGAAAAAAAAGTCAAAAAAAATCTCCAAATGTTAAATCTGAAGATCCTACATCTGACAAATCATCAAAACCAAAGGCAAAGGGAAAAGCAAAGCCAACTACATTATCTGATAAATCAAAACCGTTAGCTAAAAAAGTTGTTAAAAAAGAAATAGGCAACGAAGGGAGTTTAGAATACAGTATTATTATGGAAAATAATTCAAATTCTTCAAGTCCTTACACTGTTAAAATCCCAACAAACAATACTAGCTCCTTAAAAAACGCTCCTATTAATATGCCGATTAACACAAATGAGAAGCAAATTCGCAACCCATTTATTATTCCAGGCTTAAAGAAGGTAAATATTGAATCTAATTTAATCGCATCTCATACATTTGAAAATTTTGTTGAGGGTGAATGTAATCGCTTGGCCCGTGCATCTGGTTATGCTGTAGCAAATAAACCAGGCGGAACAGCTTTTAATCCTCTATTAATTTATGGCGGTGTTGGTTTAGGAAAAACACATTTAGCGCATTCAATTGGAATCGAGATAAAAGATAATTTTCCCAATAAAACAGTTTTGTATGTGCAATCTGAAAAATTTGCACACCAATTTATAGATGCTATAAAGAATAATACTACCAATGATTTTGTTCATTTTTATCAAATGGTGGATGTTTTAATTATTGACGACGTTCAATTTTTTACTGGTAAAGAAAAAACACAAGATGTTTTCTTTTCAATCTTCAATCATCTACACCAAAATGGCAAGCAAATTGTTTTAACGTCAGACAAAGCACCGGTTGAAATGCAAGGAATGGAGCAACGTTTACTTTCTCGCTTCAAGTGGGGTTTATCTGCAGATTTAGGAACACCTGATCTCGAAACCCGAATTGCAATTTTGGAGAAGAAAATGTACGGAAGCGGAATTGAGTTGCCTAATGAGGTTGTTGAATACTTAGCTTATTCTATAAATACAAATATCCGAGAAATTGAAGGTGCCTTAAATACACTTTTAGCACAGGCTTCACTTAATAAGAAAGCAATTACTTTGGAACTTGCAAAGCAAATGGTGGATAAATTTGTTCGCAGTACAGCTCGCGAAGTTTCTATAGAATACATTCAGAAAGTAGTTTGTGATTACTTTGATTTACCAATTGAAATGCTAAAATCTAAAACACGGAAGCGTGAAGTTGTTCAAGCAAGACAAATTTCAATGTATTTCTCTAAAAAGATGACAAAATCATCACTTGCAAATATAGGTGCTCACTGTGGTGGAAAAGACCATGCTACCGTTCTTCATGCTTGCCGAACAGTTGTTAATTTATCTGAGACGGATAAACAATTCCGAAATTATTTAGAGGAGTTAGAGAAAAAATTGACGATTCATTAATTTGTGAAGCAAGAGTCAAACTATTCATTGCGAATTTTAATGGTCTGTTTGGGTAACATTTGTCGCTCTCCTATCGCCGACGGTCTATTGCGAAGAAAAGTAAAAGAAAACAACTTAAATATTCTTGTTGATTCTGCGGGAACTGCGGCTTATCATATTGGTAAAGCACCTGATTCAAGAATGTGCTCAACAGCAGAAGAGTTTGGCACAAATATCAAAAATTTAGTAGCTAGAAAGTTTACAATAAATGATTTTGATGATTTCGATATTATCTATGCAATGGATGAGGCTAATCGAGAAAATATTTTGAGTTTAGCAAGAAATAATTCTGTTAGAAAAAAAATGTAAAATTACAGTAGACGCATATTGATCTACTCTTCTTCACACTCATCATCTTCAGCAGTAGCCCTGCGTTGATGGTTGGGTAAGCGGGCTCCTTTCCCGCCTGCCAATCGACCATTGCTCGGACCGTTTCTTTTCGAATCTCGCTCTGGACGGAGTCGGCAAGTCCGCCTGATCTATGCTCTCCCATGCTTCTGATTTTCGTGGGGCAATAGGGATCCTGGAGCCAACGCTGATCTCCCGTCAGCTGAAACAGGACCATAAGCAACGTTGGTACATTACCCTTCTCAAGGGCCTGCCCAAGTCGAATTTTGTCCAGTTCAGGAAGTCTTTCATGGTGATTGGTTTTCATAATTGAATCCTTTATTGAATAACTAGGCTCGAAGAACACAATCGAATTTGATTTCGCCGGGACGCACTATTCTTTTTCGAGGATCGTAATGGCGCAGGCAGCCTCATCGAAACCCATCACGCCACCACCATTTTCAATTAGGCCCAAAGCGGCGCCCTGGACCTGGCGAACACCAGCTTCACCGCGCAACTGATTGCACATTTCATAAACCATAGAAAGGCCGGTGGCTCCAA
>RFSL01000184.1 GCA_009923965.1 Flavobacteriia bacterium
ATTAAAATTGACTCAAATCCAAACACGCGTTTGGAGCCCGAGCATTTCGATCTATTGCGTCAAGAATTTGCTGCGGACCAAAGTATGATGGAGCAGGCCAAAGGAACATCTAATCGCAGAGAGCGAAGAGAAACTGTTACTATGAGCGATATCGTCACCCCAGAGGAGAAAAAAGCTATAAAGGAAGAAGAGGAAGAAGGCGATGCAATAAATTTAGAAGAAATAAAACGGCAGGTACTTGAAAGGCCATTAAAAGAAGATTTCAACACGAGTTTACCATCAGATGGAAAAACGGAAGAAAAAGAAGTTTCTAATCCTTTAAAAGAGACTAATCAAGTTCAGATTGTTGGGAAAATAGACTTAGATGCTTTGAATCTTCGCACGCGACCAGAAAAAAAGACTACAGCCGCAGAACCACAAAAAGAAGAAGTTGCTACCTCAATAAAACAAGAAAAAACAGTTGAGGCGATATCTCCTGAAGTAACAAAAGCTCCTGAAATTGAAACAATACGTTTCCAAAGACAAGTTCTTACAGGAACAACTGTAATCGGAAAAATTGAATTGCCCGTTGAAAAACCGAAGACTTCTTCTGCGGCAGATGACGATGCAAATTCAAAAAGAAAAAGAAAAAGAATTAAAAAGGTTGAAGTTCAACCGGCAAAAAATATACCAGGAGCCACTACAAATCAAACATCGGGCCCATTAAAAACTGAAAAGAAAGAAGTCTCAGAGCGTGACATCCAAAAAGAAATTAAGGACACTTTAGCACGACTTTCAAATCAAGGAAGTAAATCTAAGGCTTCTAAAAATAGAAGACAGAAAAGAGATACCGTTGCCCAACGCCGTCAAGATGAAATGGATATGGCAGAATTGGATGATAAAATCCTAAAACTTACAGAGTTTGTAACTGTTTCTGAACTTGCATCAATGATGAGTGTTCAACCAACTCAAGTAATTTCTGTTTGTATGTCCTTGGGAATTTTTGCTTCTATAAATCAACGTTTAGATGCAGAAACGATTCATATTGTAGCGGATGAATTTGGCTTCGAAACTGAATTTGTAAGTGCTGAAGTACAGGAAGCAATTCAAACTGTTGAAGACCGTGAAGAGGACTTAATTGATCGTCCACCAATTATTACTGTAATGGGTCACGTGGATCACGGAAAAACTTCTTTGCTTGATAAAATTAGAAATGCGAATGTTACCGAAGGTGAAGCTGGAGGAATTACCCAACACATCGGTGCATATTCTGTTACCTTGAAAGACAAGCGAAAAATGACTTTCTTGGATACTCCAGGTCACGAGGCTTTTACAGCTATGCGTGCTCGTGGTGCTCAAGTAACAGACGTTGCAATTATTATTGTAGCTGCAGACGATGACGTGATGCCTCAAACAAAAGAAGCAATTTCACACGCTCAAGCGGCAAATGTCCCAATGATTTTTGCAATTAATAAAATAGATAAGCCTGGAGCAAATCCAGATCGTATTCGCGAACAACTTTCTACAATGAATATTCTTGTAGAAGATTGGGGAGGGAAATACCAGTGTCAAGAAATATCTGCAAAACAAAATCTGAACATTGAACTTTTATTGGACAAAGTTCTTTTAGAAGCAGAAATGTTAGCTTTAAAAGCAAACCCAAATAAAAATGCCGTTGGAACTGTAATTGAATCTTCACTTGATAAAGGGAAAGGATATGTTACTAACATGTTGGTTGAAGCTGGGACAATGCGAGTTGGTGATGTTATTCTTGTTGGTCGTTATTACGGTAAAGTAAGGGCGATGCATGATGAAGTTGGAAATAACATTGTTGAGGCTGGACCGGCACAACCTGTATCCGTTTTAGGAATTGGCGGTGCTCCAAACGCTGGTGATAAATTTAATGTTTTGGATGATGAAAAAGAAGCCAAAACAATTGCCCAAAAAAGAGAGCAATTATACCGTGAACAAGGTCTTCGTACAACAAAACATATTACGCTTGATGAAATTGGCCGTCGTTTAGCGATTGGAGATTTCAAAGAATTAAATGTAATTGTCAAAGGTGATGTGGATGGCTCAATTGAAGCCCTTTCAGATGCATTGATGAATTTGAGTACGGAAGAAATTCAAGTAAATATTATACACAAGGGTGTAGGTGCAATTTCTGAGGCTGATGTGAATTTAGCTTCTGCTTCTGATGCAATTATTATTGGCTTCCAAGTCCGACCTTCTATAGCTGCTCGGAAATTATCAGAGGCTGAACAAATAGATATTCGTCTGTATTCAGTAATTTACAAAGCGATTGAAGAAATTAAAGCGGCAATGGAGGGAATGTTATCCCCTGATATTGAAGAAAAAATAACAGGATCTGCCGAGATTCGTGAAACATTTGACATCACAAAAGTTGGAACTATTGCAGGTTGTTATGTCTTAGATGGTTCAATAAAACGCAGTTCTAAAGTACGTGTCATTCGTGATGGAATTGTTGTTCATACTGGTCTTCTTGGCTCATTAAAACGATTCAAAGATCGTTTTAATGAGCCAAGAAGACCAGTATGAACAACAATTCCATCACGAATGACACGTACTTTAGAAC
>RFSL01000185.1 GCA_009923965.1 Flavobacteriia bacterium
CAAAGGAGGAAAGGTAATTATTATTTTATGAAAGATATACAAACTTAGTGATAAAAGTAGAGACTGCATAATGAGTAAACATTTTTACATTAATAAAATATTTGGGGTAGATATAACTTATCATACAAACTATTTCTTCTTAACTTTGTTTTTGAAAAAGATAGTTAGCAACAATGCCCATTGATTTTCCCTCTTATTGCTTTGACTTGTTTAATCGTAAGCGCCTAACGACTTTAGAAGTCCGTATTGGGAATGTTTTAATTGGTGGCGAAAATGCTCTTTGTTTACAATCCATGACAACAACTAACACCATGGATACTGAGAAATCAGTTGCGCAATCCATTCGAATGATTGATGCTGGTTGTGAAATTGTTCGCTTAACGGCACCGAGTAAAAACGAAGCTTTAAATTTAAAACACATTCGTGCTTCACTCATAGAAAAAGGATATTCGGCTCCGCTAGTTGCAGATATTCATTTTACCCCAAATGCCGCAGAAATTGCAGCTACACTTGTTGAAAAAGTTCGTGTCAACCCCGGGAATTATGCTGATAAAAAGAAATTCGAGGAAATAATATATACCGATGAAAGTTACGAAGAGGAATTAATACGTATCGAACAGAAATTTACACCCCTCGTGCTTCTTTGCAAGGAAAATGGAACCGCAATGCGCATAGGAACTAACCACGGTTCGCTTTCCGATCGTATTTTGAGCCGTTATGGTGATACGCCAGAAGGAATGGTGGAATCTGCTATGGAATTTATACGCATTTGCGAAAAAAACAATTATTTTGAACTTGTTATTTCAATGAAAGCAAGCAACACTTTAGTAATGGTGCAAGCATACCGCTTGTTGGCTGCTCAAATGCTAAAAAATGAACGATGTTATCCGCTACATTTGGGTGTTACAGAAGCTGGAGATGGCGAAGACGGACGCATAAAGTCAGCCGTTGGAATTGGCGCCTTATTGGAAGATGGCTTAGGCGATACCATTCGTGTTTCTCTGACCGAAGAACCAGAATTTGAAATTCCTGTTGCACGAAAATTAGCACAGAAATACATAAATGAAAATCACTTTCCTTTGGCAGCATTTTCTGGTGCTTTGCCCTACGACCCATTTTCTTACACTCGGCGAATAGCAAAAAGCATTCAAAATATTGGAGGGAAAAACGTGCCTGTTGTAGTAGCCGACTGCTCAAAGAAACAAGAAATTTCACCTGCAAATTTTTATGGGTTTGGTTACAATTATTCAGTTCCTTTAGACAAATGGAACCTTCAAGATTTAGCAGCTGATTACGTTTACATTGGAGAAAATAAACTTAATTTCGAAGTGCCTGGTACTTTGGGTGTAATCTGCGATCATGAAAATTGGAGTGCTAATTATAGCAAAAAATCAGGGTTTTATCCACTTGTTTCAGTGGCTGATTTAGATAAATTATCTAGAGATACTATTGCCTTTTGTATTTTAAAAGCCGAGGAAGAAATTCCTGCTAAAATTGGAGATTTCCCAAATTTAATGCTTGTTGTAAGAAGTGATTTTTCGAATAAAACTCAGCTATTTCGCAAATTTTTTATCGCGCTTTCGAGAATGAATTTTGAGCACCCTGTTCTTCTTCAATACAACTCTGATGAAAAAGATTCAGAAACTTTTATCTTGAACGTTTCGAGTGATGCTGGATCAATTTTAATTGATGGTTTTGGTGACGGTCTTTGGCTGAAATCAATCCAAGCGCCAACCCTTGTAAATGCTACTAGTTTTGGGATTTTGCAAGCAACACGAACTCGGATTTCAAAAACAGAGTACATCTCTTGCCCTTCTTGTGGCAGAACTTTATTTGATTTACAAGAAACTACAACAAAAATTCGGCAACGAACAGCGCATTTAAAAGGATTAAAAATTGGCATAATGGGTTGTATTGTCAATGGCCCCGGAGAAATGGCAGATGCAGATTATGGCTATGTTGGCACAGGCCCTGGGAAAATTAATCTCTACAAGGAAAGAAATGTTGTAAGGAAGAATGTCGCTGAAGCAGAAGCAGTACAAGCATTAATCGACCTCATCAAAGAAAATGGCGATTGGGTGGAATTAACACATTGATATTTGTAACTAAGTTTTATATTTACACTACACTATAAACTTAACCTATGAAAAAACTACTTTTTTTAAGCGCAATTTTATTGTTTTTAGGAACAGCAAATGCTCAGAAAGTTTATTCTGTTAAATACCAAAGCCAAGCAGACGTAAAAGTTTTTGTTGTAAAATACGAGAGCCAAGCTGATCTTAAAGTGTATAAAGTTGACTATGAAAGTCAAGCTGGAAATAACGATGGAAAATGGTTTTTCGTGAACTACGAAAGCCAAGCAAAGAAAAAACTCTTTTTTGTAGATTACGAAAGTCAAGCAGATTTAAAAATCTTTTTTGTTGATTACCAAAGTCAAGCTGGCTGGAAAAACAGTTCTAAAAAACAGCTCTTGTATTAAAGCACTTGGAGAAACTAGAAATTCTTGCCGTCCTTCTCGGTTTTATTTACCTATTTTTAATCGCGCGTAAA
>RFSL01000186.1 GCA_009923965.1 Flavobacteriia bacterium
TTAGTTGGAAAAGGCGTTGTTTACGATACGGGTGGCTTAAGTTTAAAACCAACTCCAGGTTCTATGGATTGCATGAAATGTGATATGGCTGGCGCTGCTGCTGTTGCTGGAGCATTGTATTTGGCAGCTTTGCAAAAATTAAAGTTACACATCATTGTATTAATTCCAGCGACAGATAATCGACCGGGAGGAAATGCATACACTCCTGGAGATGTAATCACAATGTATAATGGCTCAAGTGTTGAGGTTTTAAATACGGATGCTGAAGGAAGAATGATTTTGGCAGACGCCCTTTCTTATTCCATGAAGTACGACCCAGAAATTGTAATAGACGCAGCAACTTTAACTGGCTCAGCTTTACGTGCAATCGGAACGGAAGCTAGCATCATCATGGGAAATGCTAAAAATCACTATTTTGAAGAATTGGAGAAAGCTGGAAATGAAGTGCATGAGCGCGTTGTTCGCTTTCCATTTTGGGATGATTATGCAAAACACATGGAATCTAAAATTGCAGACTTAAAGAATATTGGCGGACCAAATGCAGGTATGATTTCCGCCGGAAAATTTTTGGAACATTTTTTAAAAGCGCCTTATATTCATATGGATGTTGCAGGTCCAACTTGGCTTGATAGTCGAGAAGATTATAAAGGTCAAGGTGGCACTGGTTCAGGTGTGCGTTTATTGTATCAATTTTTAAAAAATCACTCGTCTTAATGGAAATAGATACGGAAAACCAAGCTTTAATTAAAGTTGGGATAACCATTGGAGATATCAATGGAATTGGGCCTGAAATTATTCTAAAAGCATTACGTGACGCTAGAATCCTTAAGGATTTTACGCCGATAATTTATGGTTCTGAAAAAGTTTTGTCGCATTATCAAGCATTATTTGAAATGGATGATTTTAGCATTCAAATCTGTAAAAATGCGAGTCAAGCACTTGAAAATAATGTGAATGTTGTAAATGTTTGGACAGAGGAAGTAGAATTATCAGTGGGGCAAGGAACGGAAAAAGGCGGCCTATATGCTTTTAAAGCATTGGAAGCTGCTACACAAGATATTTCTGAAGGAAAAATTGATGTTCTGGTAACTGCGCCATTTTCTAAAGACGGAATGATAAAAGCAGGATTTAAATTCCCGGGTCATACGGAGTATTTAGCAGATTTATCTGGTGTTAAAGAGGCTTTAATGATTTTAGTTTCTCCAACATTAAAAGTTGCACTTGTAACAAGTCACATTCCAATTAAAGAAATTAGCAAGAATTTATCCAAAGACTTAATAGTTGAAAAAATAAAAGCATTTGAGCAAAGTTTGAAAAAAGATTTTAATCTCACTAAACCTAAAATTGCTGTCTTTGGTTTAAATCCGCATGCTGGCGAAAATGGAAAACTAGGCACTGAAGAATCTGAAACTATTCAACCTGCGATTCAATTTTGTAAAGCTGAAGGAATTTTAGCCTTTGGACCTTTTGCTGCAGATGGTTATTTTGGTTCTCCAGCGAGAAATCAATATGATGGTGTTTTAGCGATGTATCACGATCAAGGTCTTGCTGCTTTCAAAGCCCTTTCTTTTGATGATGGAGTTAATTTTACAGCCGGACTTCCAATTGTAAGAACTTCTCCTGATCACGGAACTGCTTTTGATATTGCAGGAAAAAATTGTGCTTCAGAGCAGTCTTTTAGAAGTGCGATCTATATGGCTCTTGATATTTTTAGAACGCGGAAATTCCAAAAATTAATTCATGCAAATCCACTTCCTTTTACTCCTGAAGACAAAAGCAAAAAGAATAGTAGCCGAGATGAGTAAAATGATTTTTTCTTTTTAAAGAAAAATAGTATCTTTGCCCTTCGTTTTGGTATAATTTAAAATCAGTTCGTGAAAAGTCAATTTGAAATACCCTTTGTTGGATTAAAAATTGGATACCACGATTTTGAATTAGACATTGACGATACGTTCTTTGAGTCTTTGCCATTTTCTATAATTGAAAAAGGTAATTTAAAAGTTTGGTTGGATTTAGAAAAAAAAGAGTCAATGCTTGTTGCTGATCTCGAAGTTTGTGGCACTGTAAAAGGAACTTGTTCCCGCTGCAATGAACAAATGGACATCGAAGTAGAAGGCGAAATGACTGTTTATTACAAATTTGGAAATGAGAATGAAGAGGATGAAAATCTTATAGTTATTCCTTTCGACAGTTATGAAATAAACGTACAACAAGCAATTTATGAATTAATTGTAGTTTCTATTCCATCTAGACCAATTCATGAAGAAGGCGAATGCGAAAAAGAAATGGTTCAATTAATTAAAAAATATTCAACACCTGAACCAAAAAAAGACAAAGATGATGAGGTTGACCCACGGTGGGCAGCATTGAAAAATTTAAATTGATAATTATATAATAAAGTTATGGCACATCCGAAACGAAAAATTTCCAAAACACGTAGAGATAAAAGAAGAACACACATAAATGCTGTTGCAAGCAATGTTGCTACTTGCCCTACAACTGGACAGCCGCACCTATTTCACCATGCTCATTGGCAT
>RFSL01000187.1 GCA_009923965.1 Flavobacteriia bacterium
AACTGCTCGCACAATTGATAATTACATTTTAGTCTTCCGAAAAGTATTTGAAAAAAATGCTCGAAAACCCCAATTTTTTCATTCGATAAGAAGTGTTGGCTATAAGTTTACAAAGTGATCCCTTCTTAGTTCAAGAATAATTAACGCCCTACTTTTTTAATATTAATTTAAAGGCAACTTAATGATTCTTAGTGCGTCTTAAATTCATTAATGGTAACTTTATAACTTTATTTATCAAATTGGATCCATTGAATAAGCCATTTAGCAAATTTGCAGTTTTTTTATTTTTCATTTTCTTATCAAAGTGGGGGCAGGTTTTTTCTCAAGCGGCAACATTTAGTACCATCCCAGCTGCAACTAGTGGTAGCATTAATATTTGTGCTGGATCGACTATTCTATTTAATTCAACCGTTAACCCTTCTTCATTATTCGCTCCAGCAGTTTATACTTGGAATTTCGGTAATGGGCAAACGTCGGCCATACCAGGTCCGATTGGAATTAAATATCTCAGTACTGGTTCATACACGGTCACATTTAATATTTCAAGTGCGGGAACTGCCTTAACACAGACATCCGTTACTGTGAATGTATCTGCTGCACCAGCAATAATACCTACTGTTGGACCAGCAAATAATAGTACTCAAATGACTTTTTTTAATGGTATTCCAGTATATCAAGGAACAGGTAATAATTGTCAAGCTACTCAATTTGGGCCGGGTCCGACGATAAGTCTTACAAATGCCAATTCTATGCCTGCAGGAACTTCTGCTACTATAAATTGGGGCACGACAGGTACCGGAGCACTATCGACAACTTTTTCTATCGGAGCTTCTAATCCATTATTACCTACTTTTCTTTTTCCAGGCCAACAAAATCCAAATGGTACTACACCTCTATCACATTACAACACACCGGGTTCCTATAACATGCTTTATATGGTTACCCTTCCAAGCGGTTGTGTTTATTCCTATTACTGCATAATGAGTTACGGTGGCGGAGCTATTTCTTTAGGTACAACAACAGCACAAACTCAATGTAGTCCTTTAAACTATGTTTTAAATTTTATAAACCAAACTCCAGGAAATACCTATCTGATTGATTGGGGTGATGGAACACCCACCAGCACTTATATTTATCCAAACCTTCCGCTTCTTCCAAATGGTATTCCTCACTCCTATTTGCCAAGTACTTGTGTTGGTTCCGGGCCACAATCTTATACAATAAGCGTTTCCGCAACTAATACATGCCCTAGTACAAACCCAACTCAAAGTACAATTGGCCCATTTAATGTTAGCTCCCTCCCAAATGCGTCTTTTACAAGCACTCCATCCACTACGATTTGTCAAAACCAATCCATCACCTTTACAAATAATTCAACCCCAGGTTTATCCATTATCAATAATGCCTGCAGTGATGTCTATAATTTTGGTTGGAGTATTAATTTTTCACCTGCAGGAAGTGGAGTCGGTTATGCCTTAACAAGTGGTTCAATGGGAGATCCTTTTAACACTCCTCCAGCTAATGGGAGTAATCAATTAAGTGTTCAATTTACACAGGCTGGGACCTACTACGTTTCACTAGATGCAAGTAATACTTCATGTGGTAATGATAATGAAACCCAAACTATAATTGTAAATCCACTTCCAGTTATTCCAAACCAAACAACTACTATTTGCACAGGAAGTAACTTTAGCATTGCCCCAATAAATACTCCTCCAAATACAATCGTTCCAGTTGGCACGAATTATACATGGACTGTAGCGCCAAATGCCAATATTACTGGAGAAACGGGAGGTGCAAATGATACAATTATGGGTACCCTAATTAATACAACTAATGTTAGTCAAACTGTTATTTACACCGTTACTCCGACTGTAAATGGTTGTTCGGGGGCACCTTTTACCGTAACCGTAACGGTTGTTCCTGCTTTAATTATTCCTAATTTAAACCAAACTATTTGTAATGGCAGTACTTTTATGGTCAGTCTTACCAATGTGCCTCCTAATTCCATAATTCCTTTTGGAACAACATACTCATGGACAGTTATTGACAATCCGAATGTTACTGGTGAAACTAGCGGAACAGGCATGACGACTCAAACCTTAACCAGTAATGTAGTTAGTCCTCCTCAAAGCGTTTTATATACTGTAGTTGCAACTGCTCCATCCAATTCTTGTCCCACAGATACATTTCTTCTCACTATTAATATTAATAAAGTATTGGCTAGTAGCATTTCAAACAACCAAACCATTTGTTCAGGTGGTGATCCTACAGCATTTACAGTAACTACTCCTGCTACAGGAACTGGTGCCTTAAGCTACCAATGGCAATCCTCTACTACAAGTAATATTGCGGGGTTTACAAATATTGCGGGCGCAACTAGCGCAACCTTTGATGCGCCAAGTGGATTGACAACTACTACCTATTATCAAGTTGTTAGTACAAGCACACTAAACGGTGTTCCTTGTTCGGC
>RFSL01000188.1 GCA_009923965.1 Flavobacteriia bacterium
TGCCCCTTTTACATCTTTTGTATGGTATTTAATAGCTGCTTCAAGCAAGCGGCAAGAAACTGTGTTTTTTGTAATAGATTTATATTGTTCAATTGCTTCTTTCATTTGCTCATTAGTTTCAGCATTTTTTGCTACATCTTTTGAAACAAAGAAAGTTGGATATCCATCTTCACTATCCAAATTAAATGTGATTCCATTATCTAAAATTTCCATTTGAAAATTAGTTAACCACATTTTGTGTATTGGCATGTTAAATATACCATTTTGATCCATTTCAATAGCTTCAGCTGTAGCTATTATTGCTTGATCATAAGGGTCAATAATTAATGGATCTTGTAAATCTTTTCGATACATCCCATAATATCCTTTTGCAAGAAAAATAAGTGGTGTGGGATCTCCAGCATATTTTGGTTTAACTCTAAAGTCTTCTGATCTCTTTACAAGTTTTATGAAATTGCTGTCTGCGTGGATTTGTGTTAATTCATCTAAATTATTTGTAACTGTTATATAATTTTCTTGTTCATAACTAGTTTCATCTTCCTCATCTTCTCCTTTTTTATTCTTAAATGAATAGCCTACTGAGATTGAAATACTAAAACTACCTACTTTTTTAAATTTTACTTGGATTGTTTTAGATGATGTTGTTCCAGAAACAATCTCCCAGTCTCTTCCTTGAGTTCCAGAAATCTCCCATAGAGTACTATTCGATAATTCCTTTGTACCTAATGAATTGAACCTCGAATCTAATTTCACAATATTTGAGTTCTCTTTAGAATCGTCAAGTACTACTATATTTTTTGATGCACTAAAAGAAATACTTGGTAATTGTTTTGGATTTGGTTTTTGAGCAACAGAAAAGTTACTGATAAAAATTATTCCTGTAATGAAAGAGATTATCTTGAAAAAGAAATTATTTTTTTTCATATTATTTATAGTTTATAAATCAATTTATGTGCCGAATTTACAAATTTATTGATGACTTTTAATTAGTAAGCGCAAAATATCTTGTGCTGCCTTTGAAATCTTAGTTCCGGGCCCAAAAATACCAAAAACACCAGCTTCATTTAAAAAGTCATAATCTTGTTTTGGAATAACGCCTCCAACTACAACCATAATGTCAGACCTGCCAATTTTCTTTAATTCAGAAATAACCGCAGGAACCAATGTTTTATGACCTGCAGCTAAAGATGAAACTCCAAGAATATGAACATCATTTTCTACAGCTTGTTTAGCTGCTTCAGCAGGTGTTTGAAAAAGAGGTCCTATATCAACATCAAATCCGATATCAGCAAATGAAGTGGCAATCACTTTTGCTCCTCTATCATGCCCATCTTGTCCCATTTTTGCAATCATAATTCTAGGTCGCCTTCCTTCTAAATTGCTAAATTCTTCTACAAGTGCCATTGCATTTTTAAAATCGTCATCTTTCATAGCTTCTTTTGAATAAATTCCACTTATTGTTCTAATTGTAGCTGTGTAGCGACCATAAACATTTTCAAGTGCGAGAGATATTTCACCGAGAGTACATCTTTCTTGCGCGCAACGTACAGCAATTTCAAGTAAATTTCCTTTTTTGGATTTAGCACAATTTTCCAATTCTTCAAGCAAGCTAAGAACTTTTTTATTATTTCTAGTTTCTTTTAATTTTTTTAAGCGAATTAATTGTGCTTTAGTCACTTTTTCATTGTCTACCTCAAGTGTTTTTATTGCTGTTTCCTCCGAATTTAAATATCCGTTTACACCAACAATTATTTCTTTTCCGGAGTCTATTCTTCCTTGTTTAATAGCTGCAGCTTCTTCAATCCTCATTTTCGGAACGCCTGTCTCAATTGCTTTTGCCATTCCTCCCAATTCCTCAATTTCCTGAATTAAGTTCCATGCTTCTTTTGCTAAATCATCTGTTAAGGTCTCACAGTAATAACTTCCCGCTACAGGATCAATAAAACTCATTATGCCAGTTTCTTTTTGAAGAAATAGTTGCGTGTTTCTTGCGATTCTTGCTGAATAATCTGTTGGTAGTGCGATTGCTTCGTCTAGTGCATTCGTATGTAATGATTGTGTTCCTCCAAGAGCGGCAGCTAATGCTTCAATGCATGTTCTTGCGACATTATTATAAGGATCTTGTTCTGTTAAAGACCAACCAGAGGTTTGACAGTGCGCTCTTAGAGCAAGAGATTTTTCATTTTTTGGTTCAAATTTTTTGACAAGTTTCGCCCAAAGCAATCTTCCCGCTCGTAGTTTTGCGATTTCTAAATTATGGTTCATTCCAATTCCCCAAAAGAAACTTAGGCGAGGGGCAAATTCATCTATTTTTAATCCTGCTTTTAGTCCTGCCCGAATGTATTCTAATCCATCTGCTAAAGTATAAGCTAATTCAATTGCAGCTGTTGCCCCAGCTTCGTGCATGTGATATCCAGAAATAGAAATACAATTAAATTTTGGCATTTTACGACTTGTAA
>RFSL01000189.1 GCA_009923965.1 Flavobacteriia bacterium
GTGGATTTAAAACAATATCAACTGGTTGACCATCTTGCGAATAAGGCATATCTTCAACTGGCGCTATTTTTGATACCACACCCTTATTACCGTGTCTACCAGCCATTTTATCGCCTGGTTGCAAACGATATTTAGAGGCAATATAAACTTTAACAATTTTTAACACACCCTGACCAAGTTCATCACCAGCTTTTATTTTAGCAACCTTTTCTTGATATTGTTTTTCAGATTCCGCCACAACTTCTTCGTAATTTTTTATCAATTCTTCTATAGAAAGCATTGCTGAAGAATCAGAAACTACAATTTTTAACAGTTGATTTCTAGATAAATTCTCAAGATCGACATTAGAAATTAAGGTTCCGGCTTTTAGTTTATCAAAAGAAACAGATAATTTTTTACCATCTAAAATTTTAATGATATGTTGTTTAATTGTACAAAACAAAAGTATAAAAAAATACGGGTAGTTGTTAAAATTATAGCGGGCTTAAATTAATTTATTCAGATTACTATGGTAGCTTGTCCGATTTTTTTTACTTGACATATTTATGTAAAAATGTAACTTTGTGCACCTACAAAAAAAGAAAAGATCTCATTCAATTCAAAATGTTTTTCTTTTAACAATGAAGGTGAGATTTATTGGGCTATTTTGCAGTAATCATATATTAAGAAACAAAGCATGAAAAACATTTTTATTAGTGGCATCTCTGGTTTTATCGGAACACACATTACTATTGAGGGCATAAAAAGAGGGTATCAGATTACCGGAACAACGCGCAATCAGCAAAAGGAAGATGAAGTAAAAAGAACCATTGCAAAAGTGCTCGGTGAAGAGGCGCTCAAGTCCTTAAAAGTTTTTCATTGCGATTTAAATAATCCCGACAATTGGCAAGAAGCTATGAAAGGATGCGATGCGGTATTACACGTTGCTTCCCCTTTTCCATTGGGAATTCCAAAACACGAAGACGATTTGATAATGCCAGCACGTAATGGTGTCAAGCACGTAATGGATGCAGCACTGGCTAATAACATTTCTCGGATTGTTCAAACTTCTTCGATTGCTGCTATTATGTATGGACATGAGAAAGGAAAAATAAATTTCGACGAAAGCGATTATTCAAATCTTAGTAGTGGGAATTTAGTAAGTGCTTACGCAAAAAGTAAGACGCTTGCTGAACAAGATATGTGGATTTATGCAAAAGAAAATCCGGCTTTAAAAATAACAGTAATGAATCCGGGGTTTGTATTAGGACCTATTCTAAATAAAGAAATTGGTACGAGTGCAGATATTATAGTAAAGATGATGAAGGGAGAATTTCCAGGCACCCCTAAAATGGGTTTCCCAATTGTCGATGTGAGGGATGTAGCTGCGGCTCACTTCAATGCCTTAGAAAACGAAATTTCCATCGGACAACGCTATGCCATTGTGAATGAATCTTTATGGATGAAGGATGTTGCTCTTGCGGTACTCGAGGCTTGTCCTGAATACAAAAACAAATTAAAGGCGAGAGAATTACCTAATTGGTTGGTAAAGATCGCTTCTTTGTTTGATAAAACGATCCGCATGGTGAAAGATGAGTTGGGTTTACTTTATGTCGTTAACAACGACAAAATGAAAAAAGACTTGAAAATAGCTCCCATCTCTTCCGTTCAAGCGGTTCAGGAAACAGCAAAATCCTTGGTTGATTTAAAAATAGTATAATTGTTTGCAGAGAAAAAGGGAATCCTCCCTTCTGTTCGTTTACTTTAGACTGCTTTTTTCTTTTTACCTTTTTTTAAATACCAAGCGCATAATTAGGTCTTTACGCAAGTTTCTAAACAATTAATCAACAAATAGCTTGATTCATGGTGGATATAGATAAATTGAGAAACGGTGAGGCAAATGAGTTCAAGAAATTAACCCTCATATTGTCTGCTAAAGTTCTAAACCTTGCCTATCATTTAACTGGAAACAAAGAAGATGCGGAGGACATTACACAAGAAGTTTTCATTGCCGTATTTAAAGGCCTCCCTAATTTTAAAGGAGCGAGTGAAATTTCCACATGGGTCTATAGTATAACAGTAAATAAATGCAAAGAAAAAACTCGGAGGGATTTGCGTCAAAAGCGAAAAGGGATAAACGTTCCACTTGAAAAAGTGGACTTTTTCCTAAGCTCCCAAAATACAGATGTCGAACTAATTCAACTGGAAGAAGAAGCAAGAATGAGAAATATATTACTACGCATACCAGAAAAACAGCGCATTGCATTTACCATGTTTACAATGGAAGAATTTAGTTATTTGGAAATAGCTCAAGCAATGAATTTATCCCTTTCGGCGGTAGAATCATTACTTTTTAGAGCGCGAGTGAATTTGAAAAAAATCATCAAGTTATGAAAGAATTAGAAGGGTTTAAATTTTCTTCAAGAATTGAAGT
>RFSL01000190.1 GCA_009923965.1 Flavobacteriia bacterium
TCTAGGCCAATTTCATGTGTCATTTTCTTGGTGTTCATTCTCCAACTTATTTTCAAATCGACACGAAAATAATCTTTAAATTGCAAACCATTAAACAAAGAGTCCTTAAAAATTAATTCTTTATCATCCTTGGTTTTATCCACGTCTACCAAGCCATATCGTTTTCCACCAGCAACTGTACATTTTCCACCTAAGCCAAAAACTTGATTTTTACTTAGTTTAAATTCTTTACCCACTAAAATATTGGCAACATAATTTCCATTGAAAGAAGTATTGCGCAGAACACCATCGCTTCCTTTGTACTTAGATTCATACAAAGTTCCAGAAAACAAGAAGAAAAAGGATTTGTCAAAGTACTTCTGAACAGTTAGTTCAAGTCCATAATTAAAGCCGGTTCCAGTATTCTGCAATGAATCTGCAAAAATCCTTGAAAATCCACTTCCCATATTAATCATAGAGAAAGAAGAAGCATTCACTTCAACAGGAACATTATAAAGGTGTTGGTAATACGCTTCTGTTTTAATACTGAAACCTTTATCAAAGAATTTTTCATACCCTAAAACCGTATGTAAACTTCGTGTAAAATCCATGTTTTGATTGTAATAATTGCCTGTTCCATATTTATCAAATGTGTAGGTATAAATAGGTTGTATTTGACTGTGCATGCCTGCTCCTGCAGAAATTGATTGAGATCCTTTCATTCTATATTTCATGCCAACACGAGGTTCTGCAGGGCTTATGCTATTACTCAATGAAAAATACTGAGCATGCAAGCCAGCAGATATATCCATATTTTCATTCACACGCCATTTCCATTGCACAAATGGCTGAGCAAGTAATGCCGATCCAGTATAATTCCAACGAACTTTATATACTCCTGCTGTATCTAGATAAACTAAAACAGAATCTATTTGATTGAGTTGCATAAGGTCAAAATTAACCCCAGCTTTAATCGTATGCCGAGTATTTATTTTATGATTGATAGCAGCATAAGCAGAAATCTTTGCTATTTTAAAGGTATAAGCCAGCATGTTGTAGATTGCATCTATTTTTATTGAGTCACCCTCAATCTTTCTTCCTTTTAAATAGTCGTGTTTGGTGTGTTGATCTTCCATCGCAGCAGCAATCGTTGCTGTAAAAAATGTCTTTTCACCAAGTGTTTTCTTGTAATTAAAGCCAGAAAAATACATGCTTGTTCCAAAATATTGATCCCTGTCGCCATCTCCATATAAGTCAGCTGTAACCTTTTTTTGATCCGAAATTTTGATTGCAATTTGGCTTTTCCCCCCAATTCCAAAAAAGGATAATTGTGCATTATTTTTCAAAACCCAATTAAACTTAAAGGCAGCATCGCCATAAACTGGAACTGCATCTGTTCCAATTTTTATCCCCAATTTATTAAAGAGCGATAAAGTAGAATATCTTCCCATTACCAAAAAGGAAGCTTTCCCTTTTTTACCCATTGGCCCCTCAGCTAAAAACTCTGTACCCAGAAAGCCAAATTGACCGGTAAATTCAAGCTGTTTATTATTTCCATTTCTCAATTTTAAGTCAAATACTCCGGCAGTACTATTTCCGTATTCAGCAGGATATGCACTCATGAGAAAATCTGAATTACCAAGTATTTTGTTGTTGATAATAGAAACTGGTCCGCCAGAACTCCCAGAAATTGAAAAATGATTTGGATTTGGAATATCAACACCTTCCACGCGCCATAAAACGCCAAGGGGAGAATTTCCACGAACAACGATATCGTTTCTGGAATCATCAGAACCTCCAACACCAGCAAAATTTGAAGCCATCCTAGCCGGATCCATCCTAGAACCAGGATAACGATTTGTTTCTGAAACACTAAATTGTTGTGTAGAAAGGAGCGCCATGTTATTTAATACTTCTCCTTTTCTTTTTGCCGTTACAGTCACTTCTTTCTGCAAGACAATCATTTCAGCCATTGGAACATTGACAATAACTTCTCGTCCGGAACCAACTTCAATCGTTGCTGATTTAGGATTATACAAAGCATAAGTTGCCTCTAAACTATATTTTCCGATTGGCACATTTTTGATTTCAAATTCTCCATCAGCATTGGATAAAACACGAAGTAAATCTGTTTCATTAACTTGGATGCTCAGTTTAACGCCAATTAAGGGAAAGTTTGTTTCACTATCGAAGACCTTTCCGCGAACAGTTTGTGTTTGAGCAATTAAAGTCGCTGCACCAAAAAGAAAGAATGATAAAGTAAATAGTTTCATAGTTCTATAAGTTATAATTAATCAAAGATAACTTGATTTTAACACAAAAGATAATTGCTTTTCGAATGTTGAATAGTTCAAGTTGCATAAATCGCAAATAGTCTCT
>RFSL01000020.1 GCA_009923965.1 Flavobacteriia bacterium
GAAATGAAGTTTTTGGAAGCGCGATATTTCAAGATATTACAGGCGATGGAATTAAAGATGTTTTTATCACTGGTCGCCAAGCACAATTACTAGCAATTAATGGCGCTAACGGCTCATTAATCTGGGATTATTTTCCATATAATGTTAATCCTGCAGATAGCGGTTTGTACAATTTTTATAACCCGCAATTTATTAATGATGTTAATAACGACTCTTTTCCAGATATTTTAGTTTGCAATGGCGGAGATCATTCAGCTCCAGATTGGCAGACAAATCGCCCGCCAGGATATTTAATGATTGTGAATGGTCTTAATGGCACCTTAATTGCAAAAGCGGTAGTTCCTGATAGTGCTGAGACTTATTGTTCTCCAATTGTTGCAGACATTCAAAATAATGGAACACAATGGATTCTTTATGGAACAGGTGGTGAAAATTTAGGAGGTTCTTTCTGGGCAAGTCAACTTAGCGACTTATTAAATAATACACTTACAAACTCTGTTGAATTAGCAAGTGATCTTAGCAAAGGATTTATTGCTCCTGCATCAATTTGTAAAACACAAGATAATTCATATGACATATTTATTCAGGCGTTCGGAGGTAAAGTTTCTAAAATTAAAGGAAGTGATTTTTCTACTTCTTGGAATTATCAACTTCAAGAAACAGAGTCTAGTGCAGCACCTACAATTGGAAGATTTTCAAGTGATTTGAATCAAGATGTTTTTTTAGTACTATTTAAAGGTATTGCTCCTTCGTATTCAGATTTCTATCAAGTTATGCTAGATGGAGAAACAGGCCAAGTCTTGTTTAAAGATAGTATTGGAAAATCAAATTATGCAGCTGCTGCTGCCTTAGACCTTGATAACAATGGACTTGATGAAGTTGTAATTTCAGTAAATTATTTTGAAAATGGGCACTACAAAAATAAAATTCATGCGCTTGATTTTGCTAATGGACTGATTTCACAATTAGGAAATACTAGAGCTGGCGTAAATCTTGGTTCTACTCCTTATTTTGGAGATATTGATCAAGATAATAACATCGATCTAGTTTACAGCTATAAAAAAGACAGTTTAAACCCCGTTGGATGGAAAGGAATTTATTTAAATCTTATAGAATTAAGCAGTAGTATCCCAAATGCTGGAATTGCCTGGGGTTCTTATTTAGGAACAAATAATAATGGAGAATATTATTTATCTAGCACTGATTGTGGACCTGGAAGCGTAATTTCAAATGCTTCAATAATTCAGCCTAGTTGTAACGGTTTTGCAGATGGTTCAATTAATTTAACACTTGTAAATGGAGGCTTACCTCACACCTATTTATGGTCAACTGGTAGTACAAGTTCTTCACTTCAAAATCTTAGTGCAGGAAACTATTGGGTTCAAGTTACAAATTCATTGGATTGTTTTGAAATAAGGAACTTTACTCTAATTGATCCCTTCGTAATTAGCTTTGGAGGAATAATATCTCCAACCTGTCCCGAAGATGAAAATGGAGCTGCAATAGTAAGTTCATCTGGTTGTCAATGTATGTTTAGTACCTGTACATTTTTATGGGAAAATGGAATTACAACAAAACCTAATAATAACTTAGTAGAGGGCTGGAACTCAGTTATTATTACCCATGCAAATGGTTGCCTTGTGACAGATTCTGTATTTGTGCCTTTTTCTGCTCCTGTAATTGATTCTTCTTTTATAGGAAATGTTTTGTGTAACAATGGAGCAACAGGATACATACAAGTTTTTGATGGCCCAATAAGTACTTCCGTTATTTATAATTGGTCAAATGGCTTTTCAACTAACACAATAACTGATTTAATTGCTGGAACCTATCAATTAATTGCAGAAGATACACGCATTTGCATAGACACGCTAGAATTTATAGTAAGCGAACCCGACGAATTTTTGCTCAATTCACAAGGAACCGATGTTCTTTGCAACGGAGAATCAAATGGAAGTATTCTTGCCTCAGCTAGTGGAGGCACTGCTCCTTTTGTTATTTTTCTAAACAATCAAATAATTGACCCTGTAATTCTAAATCAACTTCCAACGGGCGACTTCGAAATTTATGGGGTTGATTCACATGGATGTATGAGTCCAACAAGTCAAATTACATTAGATGAACCTTTAGGTCTAAGTAATACTTTTACTGTAACACTTGCAAGTGCCATAAATTCATTCGATGGCTCGATATTTTCGGCTGTTGAAGGTGGAACTCCACCCTATTCATTTATTTGGGAAGAACAACAAAGTACAGAATCTACTATCGTTTATCTTAATCCAGGATGGTACTCACTAACTATTTTAGATTCAAATGACTGTGAATATTCTGATTCCGTTTATTTAGGATTATTAAATACCAATGAATTAGCTGAGTCAAACTTTTCAGTATATCCAAATCCAGCAACAAATGAAATTAACATTAATGGAATAAATGGTGAATCGGTTTCATTTTATGACCTAAACGGAAAGCTGCTTGCAAAACACAAATTTAACGCAAATCAAAAAATTGATTTCTTAGCAAAAGGAATCTATTATATTGAGGTTAAAACAGCAGACAGGACTTATTATTCGAAATTCTTAAAGGAATAATTTAGTTTATTCCTTTCCTAACATTCCTTCTTTTAAATTTGCATCTGCAGGAACATTACCAAGCCATATTGAAAAAAGGGCTTTTTTGAATTCTAATCCTTCAATTACACATAACTGCGTTCCATTTTTCTCAACAGCAACTCCTTTATTTGTAAGGTATTCGAAATTAATTTTATCGCCTTTTTTAAATGCACCAGAAAAAGAATTTATGAATTTGCTAATTTGCTCTTTTGTTGCTTTTCCATGGCTTGCATTTTTAAACCCTTCTTTAACAGATTCCACAAATTTTTCACGGGTAACACTGTTTGAAACTAATTTAAGTTGAATTACCATTGGTGCATCAGCATTTAAAATTTTCCCTGCATCTTTAGATTTTTGTTCTAAATATAATGCGCCAACATACAAATCAAAAAAGTACTTTTCCCGTAAGCCACCGCCATTTAAAACTAGATTATTAGCTCCTAGTTTTATTTCTGAATAAAAAGTAACACCATGTAAAACAGTTGTTTTATTTTGAGAGAAATTATAAAAGCTTAAAAAAATAAAAAGACTTGAGTATAAAAAATTAGTAGTTTTCATAATTATTTTAGATTTAGTATTTAGTTAATTATTTTTAAAAATTATAAAAATTAAACATCCCAATCCTCAGAATTTTCATTTTCTGCTATTAATTTTTTCCAATTATAGTCGCTTAACTCAGTATCACTTAGGATTTCTTTGTAATCATCAGCTGTAATATTAAATCGTTGAACTTCTTCTCCAGTATATGACTCTATTGCATCTAACAACAAATTTTCATCTTTACTACAAAAGGAAAGCGCCTGCCCGCGTTTATTTCCTCGACCAGTTCGACCACAGCGGTGCACATAATTTTCGGGATTGTCTGGTAAATCATAATTCACTACATAATCCATATCTGGAATATCAATTCCACGACAAGCGACATCAGTTGTAATTAAAACATTGTTCTCACCACTTCTAAAACGATCTAATATGGCAAAGCGATCATTCTGCTCTATTCCGCCGTGAAGGGCTTCAGAATTTACTGTAACTCTAGCCATGGCTGCAACAATTCTTTCTACACGAACTTTCGTGCGAGCAAAAACAATGAATTTTTTTTCGGGATATTCTTTCAATATATTTTCTAAGAAAAACCTTTTATCATCCATCTCAATGGAAGCTACTGCATGGTCAACATTCTTTGAAACTGGATTCTGCGGGGAAACATGAATACGAATAGCGTCTCTCACCACATCATAAGCCAAGGACTTTATTTTCTTGGAAATTGTTGCTGTAAAAAATAAGGTTTGACGATTTTTTGGAATTTTACGGATAAGATCCTGAATATCTTTGTTGAAACCTAAATCTAACATAAGGTCAGCTTCATCCAAAACAAAAATCTCTAATTTTGAGACATCAACAAATCCTTGAGATATTAAATCAAACATTCGTCCTGGTGTTGTAACTAGTACATCAACTCCTTCATTTAAAGTTTTTATTTGATTTTCTTGCTCCACGCCTCCATACAAACCTAAAACACGCAAATGTGTTTGTAAGGCAATTTCTGCAACAACTTTTGAAATCTGATTCGCTAACTCTCTCGTAGGGACCAAAATAAGACCTCTAATTCCCGCATATTTCCCTCGTGGCTTTACTAAAAAATGATTGAGCATAGGAATGACAAATGCAGCTGTTTTTCCTGTACCAGTTTGCGCAACAGCCATTACATCTTCACCCTTTAAAATATGCTTAATTGCTCGAAATTGAATGTCGGTTGGGCGATTAAAGCCCATTACTTCTAGCTGTGCCTTAATCGATTGTGAAATTGGATAATCTTTGAATTTCATAGAGCAAAGTTAAAAATTTAAAAGACTCTTTCAGAATAAAACAAAGCAAAGAAATAATTGAAAATAAAACCAAATATTATTTTCATGCCTTTAAAAATAAATCCTAACTTTATAAAAAAAATTCAAATGAATAATGAACTTTTAATTACGCTCGGAGTTGTTGCTTTAATAATCTTTAGCTCCCTACTAACAGTAACACAAGGAACCATTGCTGTTGTTACCCTGTTTGGTAAATACCGCAGAGTATTGCAACCTGGCTTACGTTTTAAAATCCCAATAATTGAACAAATTTACCGCAGGGTTTCCATTCAAAACCAAAGTATCGAAATGGAATTTCAAGCAGTAACAATTGACCAAGCAAATGTTTATTTTAAAAGTATGTTGCTCTACAGCGTTTTAGACTCTGAAGAAGAGACCATCAAAAAAGTTGCCTTTAAATTTATCAGCAATAAAGATTTAATGCAGGCCTTGATCCGCACAATTGAAGGTTCAATTCGCGCCTATGTAGCAAGTCAAAAACAGTCTGAAATTCTTGGTCGCCGACATGAATTAGTAGACAGTGTGAAAAACCAAATAGACAACACCTTAGAAATGTGGGGTTACCATTTAATTGACTTGCAAATTAACGACATTACATTTGATCAAGCGATTATTGAGAGTATGAGCAGAGTTGTTGCTTCAAACAATTTAAAAGCTGCTGCTGAAAATGAAGGTCAAGCGCTATTAATCACAAAAACAAAAGCTGCTGAAGCTGATGGAAATGCTACAAAAATTGCTGCACTAGCTGAAAAAGAAGCGGCAATGCTTCGTGGACAAGGAGTTGCATTATTCCGTCAAGAAGTGGCTAAAGGTATGAGTGAAGCCGCAGATGAAATGAAAGCTGCAAATTTGGACACCAATGTTATTTTATTTTCAATGTGGACAGAAGCAATTAAGAACTTCGCAGAATATGGAACCGGAAATACAATATTTCTCGATGGAAGTGCTGAAGGAATGCAAAGAACTATGAAGCAAATCCAAGCAATGATTTCAACAAAAGATAAAGAGGCCTAAATTCTTGGAGAAGTAATCGCGAGAACAATACGCGCAACTGCAGGGCATATTAATGAATTTTCCGCTGTAATTTCTAGTACTTGAAACATGTTTTTTCTATCTGTGTGTGGGTATTCTCTGCATGCTAGTGGCCGAACATCATAAATAGAACAACTGTTATCATTATCTAAAAAAGAGCACGGAGAACTTTTTAAAACATAATCTTGTTCCTCGTCCATTCTTAAATAATCGGAGATAAACTTTCCTTCCTTAATACGAAGATGCTTAGAAATACGACGAATATCGGCATCTCTAAAAATTGGACTGGTTGTTTTACAACAATTTGCACAACTTAAGCAATCCATCTTTTTAAATTCAGCTTCATGTGCCTTGTGAAACTTCTGATCTAAATCATTCGGTTTTGCCTGTTTCATTTTACGAAAAACCTTTTTCGTGGTGTGAATTGCCAATTTTGCACTATCCAAAGAGGATTGGTCGTTTTCTTTCATAATCTTATTGCAGCAAAATTACAAAGCCTATTCAACAAGTCTCGTTATATTTGTAGAAAATTTATTTTCCATGCAGAAATTTTTAAATACGGAACACGAGAAGGCATATAATTTAATGCTGGAGAAGGATTATCAACAAGCATTAAAAATCTTTGATGATTTAATTTACCTCTTTCCAAATGAAGCTAATTTATTAAGTGATCGTGGAGTAATTTTTATACATCTTAATAAAAAGGAAGAAGCCCTGAAAGATTTTGATCAAGCAGTTTTTTTAGAGAATTCTTATGGTTATCGCTATGCTTCTAGAGCTTACGCTAGAGATTTTTTCGGTGATACAGAAGCTGCAATCTTCGATTACGAAAAAGCGATTAAACTCGATCCAGAAGATGCAGTTTCATACAATAATATGGGTCTTCTTCAAGAAAAATTAGGGTATAAGCAAAAGGCACAAAAAAACTTTGAGCTTGCTGATGAAATTTCTAAAACCCAAGAAGAAATATTAATTCCGCAACAACCAGATTTAGAAAATGAAGTACCAAAAGTTCAAGAAGAATCAAGCATAAAAAATAAATCTTTTTTTAGTGAATTTTTAAAAGTGTTTAAATCGAAGAAGCAATTCAAGGAATTTATTGGTTTCATTAAAAAAGGTGGTAAATTGAAATGAATCAAACTATATTTCCATGCTATAGAAAAT
Organism: Flavobacteriia bacterium; assembly: GCA_009923965.1. Classification (GTDB taxonomy): domain Bacteria; phylum Bacteroidota; class Bacteroidia; order Flavobacteriales_D; family Crocinitomicaceae; genus UBA952. Next base: position 6,674 of record RFSL01000020.1, read on the forward strand.
TAAGAAATGACAAATCGTTTTATAAAATTTCAGGCGAACGAACTTTTACTGAAATTCAATGTGTCGGAAATCAATGCTTTAAAATTGAAATTATTGCCAGTAAATACCCAGAAATCATTCTGATACAAGATATGCTAAATAAAAGAGAAATCTACGAAATTAGTACTGAAGAGGAATTCAACACTATTGAAGATAAACTCGCCGATAAATAATGCTTTTTTCGTAATTTTAACGCATTCTGAAAAAGAGATCTAAAAAGATGGAACAAGTTGCAGCATACAAACCAATTAATAAGATAAGAATTGTAACTGCTGCTTCGCTTTTTGATGGCCATGATGCTGCAATCAATATTATGCGCCGTATCATTCAAGCAACTGGTTGTGAAGTAATTCACCTGGGCCATGATCGCTCTGTTGAAGAAGTTGTAGATTGTGCAATACAAGAAGATGCTCAAGCAATAGCAATGACATCCTATCAAGGTGGACATATCGAGTATTTTAAATACATGTGTGATTTATTGAAAGAAAAAGGTGCTCCTCACATTAAAATTTTTGGTGGAGGTGGAGGTACAATTCTTCCCTCAGAAATCAAAGAATTACACGACTACGGAATTACGCGTATTTATCACCCAGACGACGGTAGAACGATGGGCTTACAAGGAATGATTAATAATCTCGTTCAACAATGTGATTTTCCAGTTGGTAAAAATATAACTAACACAATAAAGGAAATAGCAGTAAAAAATATTCCTTCCATTGCACGTGCTATTTCTGCTGCCGAAAATTTTCCTGAAGAAAATAAAGTCGTTTTAAATGATCTTAGAGCACTTGCAAAAACAAAGTCTATTCCTGTATTAGGAATTACTGGAACTGGAGGTTCAGGGAAATCATCACTCGTAGACGAACTAGTGCGGCGTTTTCTTGTAGATTTTGTCGATAAACAAATTGCAGTTGTGTCAGTTGATCCTTCAAAACGAAAAACAGGCGGTGCACTCTTGGGCGACAGAATCAGAATGAATTCAATTAAAAGCAATCGCGTTTACATGCGTTCTTTAGCAACTCGGCAATCTAACCTTGCGCTTTCAAAGCATGTTGCTGAAGCTATAAGTATTCTAAAAGTTGCGAATTACGACCTCATCATTCTTGAAACTTCAGGAATTGGTCAATCTGACACTGAAATTCTAGATCACTCTGATGTTTCCTTGTACGTAATGACTCCAGAATATGGTGCAGCAACGCAGTTAGAAAAAATTGACATGCTTGATTTTGCAGATGTTATAGCACTCAATAAATTTGATAAACGTGGAGCTCTTGATGCTTTACGTGATGTTAGAAAACAATACCAAAGAAACCATAATTTATGGGAAACTGCGGTTGATGAAATGCCTGTACATGGTACAATTGCTTCACAATTCAACGATCCAGGAATGAATTCCTTGTACAAAGTAATTATGGATAAAGTTGTAGAGAAAACAGGAATGGATTTAAATTCAACCTTTGAAATCACACGAGAAATGTCTGAAAAGATTTTTGTGATTCCACCAGATAGAACGCGCTATTTATCTGAAATTTCTGAAAATAATCGCTCTTATGATAAATGGGTAAATGAGCAAGTGCTTGTTGCAGAAAAATTATATGGTTTGAATAGTGCTATTGCTACCATGCAAAATGCGAAGTTCGAGGATAAAGATAGATTAGTAAAAAGTTTACAAGAAACCTTTGAAATAGAAAAATTAAATTTTGATCCTAAAAACTGGGCGATAATTCAAACTTGGAAAGATAAAAAACAGCTATTTAAGAATCCAAATTTTGAATTTAAAGTACGTGAAAAAATTATTAAAATTGAGACGCACACTGAATCACTTTCTCACTCACAAATTCCAAAAGTTTCTTCACCGAAATACAGTAGTTGGGGCGATATTTTAAGATGGGTTTTACAAGAGAATTATCCAGGAGAATTTCCCTACACAGCAGGTTTATTTCCATTTAAAAGAGAAGGTGAAGATCCAACACGCATGTTTGCTGGTGAAGGCGGTCCAGAAAGGACAAACAAGCGTTTTCATTATGTAAGTCTTGGATTACCAGCAAAAAGACTTTCCACTGCCTTCGATTCTGTAACGCTTTATGGAAACGACCCGGATTTAAGGCCCGATATTTATGGGAAAATCGGTAATTCTGGTGTTTCAATTTGCTGCTTAGACGATGCTAAAAAATTATACTCTGGATTTGACTTAAGTAACCCATCGACATCGGTTTCTATGACAATTAACGGTCCAGCACCAATGCTTCTTGGTTTTTTTATGAACGCTGCCATTGATCAAAACTGTGAGAAATATATTACTGAGAATTCTTTAGAAGCTGATATAGAAAAGAAAATTGAAGCTATTTACAAGAAAACTGGTACTGATCGACCAAAATATCAAGGAGAACTTCCCGAGGGAAACAATGGTTTGGGATTGATGTTGCTCGGCGTTAGTGGAGATCAAGTTTTAGATACTGAAATTTACAGTAAAATAAAGAGTGAGACTTTAAAAATGGTTCGAGGAACAGTTCAAGCTGATATTTTAAAAGAAGATCAAGCGCAAAATACCTGTATTTTCTCGACAGAATTCGCACTTCGATTAATGGGAGATGTGCAGCAGTATTTTATTGATAATGGAATTCGAAACTTCTATTCTGTTTCAATTTCAGGATATCACATTGCAGAAGCTGGTGCGAACCCTATAACTCAATTAGCTTTTACATTAGCAAATGGTTTTACCTATGTAGAGTATTATTTGAGTCGCGGAATGAATATCAATGATTTTGGACCGAACTTATCTTTCTTCTTTTCAAATGGAATCGATCCGGAATATGCAGTTATTGGTCGCGTAGCAAGAAGAATTTGGGCAAAAGCACTAGCTAAGAAATATGGTGCAAATTCTCGAGCACAAATGTTAAAATACCACATTCAAACCTCAGGAAGATCATTACATGCCCAAGAAATTGACTTTAATGATATTCGTACAACCTTACAGGCGCTATATGCGATTTATGATAATTGTAATTCTCTGCATACAAATGCATACGACGAAGCAATAACAACACCAACGGAAGAATCAGTTAGAAGAGCAATGGCAATACAATTAATCATAAATAGAGAACTTGGATTAACAAAAAATGAAAATCCCTTGCAGGGTTCTTTTATAATTGATGATTTAACAGATTTAGTAGAAGAAGCTGTATTATTAGAATTTGATCGTATAACCGAACGTGGTGGTGTTTTAGGTGCAATGGAAACGATGTACCAACGTTCTAAGATTCAAGAAGAATCATTGTATTACGAAACATTAAAGCACACTGGAGAATTTCCAATTATTGGTGTAAACACCTTTCTAAGTTCAAAAGGATCTCCTACAATTCTTCCGAAAGAAGTAATTCGTGCAACGGAAGAAGAAAAAGAATATCAAATTAAAATGCTCAAAGAATTGCAAATGAAAAATAAGGAACTTGCTATTAAAGGAATTGAGCGTGTTCAAGATGCTGCTATAAATAATCGGAATATGTTTGAGGAATTAATGGAGACATGTAAATACTCTTCCCTTGGTCAAATAACTCATGCCTTATTTTCAGTAGGAGGACAATACCGAAGAAATATGTGATTTTCGCAAGTCTACACTTTTTTAATTGCGGACAATAATTATTAAATATAAATTCTTGTTATTAATTTTGCATCATAATCTGTAAAAAGTAGCTAAATGAATCCCGATTTAATAATTCTTTGTGTTGCTTTATCTCTTTTTGGAATAGAGCTCATTTTCCTTAAAATCAAAAAAAGAGAAATAAGCTTAGACCAAACTGTTCTTAACTTAGGGCTTGGAATGATTGAAAGATTAATAGGCATTCTAACTATTAATTTTGGCTTATATTTTTTCACTTTTCTAATTCCTTGGAGATTTATTGACCCTTTTGGGCCACCCTGGCTTGCTTTTGTTATAGCTTTTGTTGCTGTGGATTTGATGTGGTATGTCTACCATCGTTTATCTCATCGTGTATCAATGATTTGGGCCGCCCACATGATACACCATCAAAGCAAAGAATATAATTTCTCTGTAAATTTTGCAATATCACCCTTGGGATTTGTAGCACGAATTTTTGTTTATGGAACTCTTATATTTTTTGGAATTACACCAGAGAATATTATTATTGCAAATGCTGTAAATGCTTTATATCAATACCTATTGCACAGCGAATTATGGCCTGAATTTAAGGGTTGGGAACGAATTTTCGTAACACCTAAATTTCATCAATTACATCATTCTTCTGTGAATGAGCATTTAGATGTTAATTATGGCGGAGTATTCACAATATGGGATCGAATATTCAGAAGCTATAGAATAGATGATATTCCTGTAGTTTATGGCTTAACAAAAGAAATTGAACAGCAAGATCCATTTCATACTCAAGCATTATTTTTTCTAAAACTGATTCATAATTTCAGGAAACTACCCTTTAGAAGAGCTCTGGCTTTATTATTTCTCGGACCAGAAGCTCAAACTTCAGAAATGCCAAGAATATACAAAGTTCCAATAAAGCATAATATTCCACGAATAATATTTGGCTTTCTTATTTTTATTGTGGGCTACATATTTCTTAGCCGGGAAGAATATCCAGATTGGCTATCATTTACCATTGGGTTTTTTGGTATTTTTATAATAAGTGGTCTTATTCTTAAATACAGACATAATTATAAAGAAGAAGTATAATCTTCTTCTCCTAAAAA
>RFSL01000191.1 GCA_009923965.1 Flavobacteriia bacterium
CCTAAAAATTTCATGTGATCCATGCCAATATTAGTGATAACGCTGATTTTTGGAAGTATGCAATTTGTTGCATCTAAGCGACCTCCCATTCCCGTTTCGATAACACAAATACTACAATTTTTAGCTTGAAAATGCACTAAAGAAAGGACAAAAGTTATCTCAAAAAAAGAAGGTTCAAAGTCTAGTTTTAATGCTTTAATTTTTGTGCAAAAAGAAATTACCTCTGCTTCTGTTATTTTTTTTCCATTTACTCGAATTCGCTCACGGAAATCAAAAATATGTGGAGAAGTAAAAAGCCCAACTTTTTCTTTTAATTCTGTCAGTATAGATGCTGTAAAAGAAGCTGTAGATCCTTTGCCATTTGTGCCAGCAATGTGGATAAATTGTAATTTATCTTGTGGGTTTTCAAAGGAGTTTAGAAGGGCAATTACATTTGATAAACCTGGTTTATAAGCCTCAGCCCCCAAATTTTGAAATGATGGAAATTGCTTAAATAACCATTCAATGCTTTTCTCGTACTTATTTAGCAAGGATTTTTACAGTATAAAAGGTATAAACTAAGCTAGCACCATTTTCTTTTTTGTATTTTACTTGTCGCATTACTTCATTAATAACTTGGTTAATAATACGCTGATCTGAGCAGGTTGTTTTAGATTTTATACTTTTTGCAGCTACGACTTCTCCATTCGCATTAACCGTTAATTGCAAATGAATATTACTATCAAAATCAATATCGTATAGAGGAAGACTGGCATTGCTTATCCTTAAGCGACTTTCCCCATTTCCTTTTCCAAGACCGCCATCTCCACCATCGCTGTTACCAGGGCCACTAAATGGCCCATTTCCAGCCCCATTTTTTCCTCCAGACCCTCCAGACCCAAAAGGATCTTGACTTTGTACTGTTGTAGATGCTTCATTATTGGCATCATTTCCGTTTGTTTTATTTGATTTCCCTGATTTATCAGAACTTCGTTTTGATTTCCCAGTAATAATTTCTTGTATTTGTTCCTTTGGTTTATCAACACGGTCATTAGATGGCGAACCACCGCCAATACTACCGCTTTCAAGTTTTAAATCTTTCAGTAGAATTTCATCTATCACAGCTTCTGCAGTTACAACAACATCTCGAGCTGGTGGGTCAGCAATTTGGTAGGTAATAAGAAAGAGTAAGATCATCAACAAAAGAATTGCCACAACTGCGCTAACTATTCCAGCTTTTACATCTTTTGGATCTGCTACTTGAGGACTTGATATGTACTTTTGTTCTGACATTTATTTATCATAGGCTAAAACGGGGTCCCAACCATTTGCTTGTGCTAGGGCTAAAACATTAAAAATTGCCTCATAACTTGCTTTTCTGTGTCCAGCAACTTTGAGTTTTAATTTTTGTGACTTTGCAACAGCGGCACCTGTAATTTCTTTAATTTCATCAAAATCCATTGGATTACTCATGTCTCCTCCAGGCATTACTACATAGCGATTATCTTCGGTAATAACAACCATGGCCTCAACTGGATCTTGAACAGTAGGGAGGTTTTCTTCAGGTTTAGGTAAATCAATCGGAGTTTGGTTATTTGCCATTAAGCTCATGATAATGAAGAATATCAGCAACAAGAAGACGAGGTCTGTCATAGACGCCATTCCACCTTCTACTTTGACTTTATTTCTTGGGCGAAGATCCATCGTATTATTTTTTTGGAGAATTCAACATATCCATGAATTCAAGAGCAGCATTTTCCATTTGATAAACAACTTTTCCTATTTGACCCACTAAGAAGTTGTAGCCCATAAATGCTAGAATACCTACAATTAATCCACCTACAGTAGTTACCATTGCGGTCATAATTCCTGGAGCAATTGTTTTCAGCTCTAGGGCACTAGAATTTTGTAAATCAATAAATACGACTACCATTCCTATTGTCGTTCCTAAGAAACCAATCATTGGTGCTGCACCCGCTGCAGTTGCCAAGAAGTTTAGTCGTTGTTCTAAGCGAAGAATTTCAAACTTTCCGGTATTTTCTATTGTTGCAGCAATACTTTCGTTTTTAGCAGAGCCTATACGTGAAATTCCTTTGGCAAGCATTATAGAAATAGGAGAATCTGAGGCCTCGCATGCATCTTTTGCCCCTTGAATGTTATCATTGGCCAAATGAGTTTTAATATTGGTAAGCAAGCCAGTATCCTCTTTTGTCGCTTTTCTAAGCGCCAAAAAGCGCTCTACAAAAACAAAAACAGTATATCCTAACATGATTAAAAGGATTAAATTTATAAGCCAGCCAATTCCACCGTTAGACTGATCAATAATATCCCAAATGGGAACATTTTTTACACCAGTTTTTGTTTCATTACC
>RFSL01000192.1 GCA_009923965.1 Flavobacteriia bacterium
TACCTATTTTTTTAATTTTTTTTTCTTTTGACAACTGTGAAATTGCCTTATCCAAAATTCCATTTATAAACAAATTACTTTTTGGAGTACTGTAAAATTTTGAAATCTCAATGTATTCATTCATTGTAACTTTTGTTGGGATATTGCTACATGTTTGTAATTCAACGAGTGCCATTTTAAGCAATAAAACATCCATTTTAGCAATGCGGTCTACCTCCCAATTTACTGCTAAAACTTCTATAAGCTTCTCATTTTCGACGTCCATTTCAATTGTATTGCGGCACAAATTTAAAATAAACTCTTTTTCATCATCATCTTCTTTGTAAAGGGATAAAATTGAGATTTCTTTATCTGGAGCTACCGTTTTTAAAGTTTTTAATGCCATAGAACAACATAAATCGATGTCATCCAGCCAATAAATACTCTTGTCCTCTATATAATTATGTAAAAATTCAGAATTTATAATTTCGTTTTTAAAAAGCGCTAAAGCAAACTTTTTGTCTTCTTCAAAATCCTTCAAGCCATTTTCCATGAACTCAAAATAAGTCTCACTGTCTTTAACTTGAAGAAACATTTTTCTAAAAATCTCTTGATTTTCTGCGCCCAACCAATTTACCTTTCGTGCTGAAGAAAGCTTATTTAATTCCTTTGATTCTTCAATTTTTAAAACTAAGCTATTTTCCACCCATTTAAGATTAGGCATCAAATCGCTTTCATTTGGTCGCAATTTATTTTTTCTGTTTTCATTGTTTGTTTCAGCTGCTCGCTTTAGTTCAGGAATTGTTAGGAGTAAATAAAGGTACAAATCGTACATTCTTTCTACTGAAAGCAATAATTCATTCTGTGCTTTTACAACATCAATTTCTTTTGACTGAAAAAAAGCATAAAGAATTTGCAGTACCTTAATTCGTAAATGACGTCTGTTTAACATTTTATTATAGGGGTAATTCTACTATTCTTTTAGCTTTGATCCTTTCTTCAGCTATTTTATTTGCTATTTGATATGTTGGAATATGTTCTTCTTGCGATCGTTTTACAATATTCAAAATAGTCGTATAAATTTCTGCTGCTTTTTGCTGTGCCCATTCCGCTGGAAGTCCTTTTACTTCTGAAAAACAATTAATCACTCCACCGGCATTGATTGCATAATCTGGAGCATAAATAATTCCTTTTTTCATTATTTCTAAGCCATGAACAGATTCCACTTTTAATTGATTATTTGCCGCTCCAGCAATAATTGAACATTTTAGTCTACTCAATGTATCATCATTAATTGTAGCACCTAAAGCACAGGGCGCATAAATATCCATATCGAAATCATAAAATTCATCTTTATCAATAATGTGAGCCCCATATTTTTGAGCTACTCGATTCAATGTTTCAGAATTTATATCGGCAATGTAAACAGTTGCATTTTCTTTTCTCAAATATTCTACGAGGTATTGACCAACATGCCCTACTCCTTGCACAACAATCTTTTTTCCATTTAAGGAATCAGAACCATATTGGATTTTAGCGCAAGCTTTCATTCCCATGTAAGTTCCATAAGCAGTTACAGGCGAAGGATCACCACTTTTGCCGGGTAAGCCAACTACATGATTTGTTTCTTTGTTTACATGCGTCATGTCAATCGGAGAAACGCCAACATCTTCAGCAGTAATATAATTTCCTGCTAAACTATTTACAAACCTACCAAATCTTCGAAATAAAGCCTCAGATTTAATGGTCTTAGCATCTCCTATAATAACGGCCTTCCCTCCTCCTAGATTTAAACCTGAAATTGAATTTTTATAGGTCATTCCGCGTGAAAGTCGAAGAACATCATTTAAGGCATCCATTTCGTTGTTGTAAGCCCAAACTCTTGTTCCACCTAGTGCAGGACCTAAAACAGTGTTATGAACAGCGATAATAGCTTTTAATCCAGTTGCTGCATCATTACAAAAAAGAATTTGTTCGTGACCCATATTGGCCATTTGACCGATCACGGGATTCATGGAAAGATCGTTCACTATTTCAGTTGTTATTTCAGACATACTTATCTTATCGTTCGTTAACTTTAGTTCTGAATGCTTACATTTGCAGCATATTTCAACAGCGCAAAATTAGAAAATAATCAATGAAGTCACTTCAATACTTGAATAAATATTTTTTTAAATACAAATGGCGTTTTTTATTCGGTATTCTTTTTACAATTATCAGTAATTACTTTGGAGTTCAAATGCCTTTGTACGTTAAATCTACAGTTGATGATTTAATGGGGAGCACGACTATAAGTGGTTATGAAGATGCGTTATTTTTATCTTTCAAAATTGGTGGAATTTACATCTTATTATCCATAGGAAAAGG
>RFSL01000193.1 GCA_009923965.1 Flavobacteriia bacterium
TCATTAAACCCAACACCAAATACAAGAGAAGGAATAGACGGATCCCACTGATCCGAAAACATATTAAGAGCAGTAGTAGGGTCAAAATTACCATACTTAGCCTTGTACTGGTCACGCAAAGAAACAGCAAGATCATTAAACCTCTGCTGTAATTCGCCAATAGAAACACTCACACCATCAGCAGAAACGTTAACTTCACGAGCAAACTTAGCGGCAATATTTTCAGCAGCTACAGCGGCAATAAATAAAGGAGCACCATAAGTTTCCGACCACTGCGTAAGCAAAAATTCAATTTCTTCATCAGTTGAGTTTGGTGAAATATTAACAGAATTATATTTACTAGTAAGTCCATTATAATATTGAATATATATATTAACATTTTTAGTAGTGTAAAGTTCTGAAATAGCTAGTTTGCTTTCAATTAAATTTAGTGCTTAAAATTAGATATTGAAGCATTATTAGGATTATTCAAATAAAAAACTGTATATTTGTACCACTATTGTGAATGGTTAAATGAGAGGGGACGAAAGTCCCCTCTTTTATTGAGAAATGATAAAGAAAGACCTTATAACGAAATTGATTGACGAGCGCATTGCAGAATTAAACAATGGCTTGTATGTTGTTGAGTTAACAATTTCTCCTTCAAATGTTATTCGAGTTGAATTGGACAAACTTTCCGGAGGAGTAACTGTTACAGATTGTATGTCGGTTTCTAGAAATGTTGAGCACAATTTAGACCGAGAAGAGCAGGATTTTGAATTACATGTTTCTTCTGCGGGCTTAGATAAGTCACTTAGACACATTAACCAATATAAAAAAAATATTGGTCGTGAATTGGATGTAGTACTACAAAATGGAACTAAGTTTTGTGGTGAAATCGTTGAAGTAACTGAAAATACAGTTATTCTTTGCCATCGAGAAATGAAAAAATTAGAAGTAAAAAAAAAGAAAGAATTAGTTGAGGAGAAATATGACCTCGCTTTTTCAGATATAAAAGAAGCAAAAATTGTAATATCCTTTAAATGATTATTTATGAATAGTGTGGAACTAACAGACTCTTTCTTAGAGTTTAAGGAATTAAAAAACATTGATAAACAAACTATGCAACATGTCTTGGAAGACGTATTCCGTGCTATGTTGAAGAAAAAATTCAATACTGATGAACACATCGATATCATTGTAAATATTGATAAAGGTGATGTTCAGATTTTTTTGAACAAAGAAATTGTTGACGATGGCGAAGTAGAAGATATAAATACTGAAATTGCATACAGCGATGCCATTAAAATATCTCCTGACTTCGAAATAGGTGAAGAAGTAACAGAAGAATTTAAGTTCGGAGATTTTGGCCGAAGAAATGTTCTTTCACTGCGTCAAAATTTGATTTCTAGAATTCTAGAATTAGAAAAAGATCATTTATATAAAATATACAAAGAGCGCATTGGTGAAATTGTTACTGGAGAAGTATACCAAGTGTGGAAAAAAGAAATTCTTGTTTTGGATGATGAGGATAACGAATTGATCTTACCTAAATCTGAGCAGATTCCAATGGACTTCTTCAAAAAAGGAGAATCAGTTCGTGCTGTGGTTTCTAAAGTAGATATGAGAAATAGCACGCCTGTAATTATTCTCTCTCGAACAGCACCTGAATTTTTAGAGCGCTTGTTTGAATTGGAAGTTCCTGAGGTTTTTGATGGACTTATTACAATTAAGAAAATTGTTCGTGAACCAGGGGAAAGAGCGAAAGTCGCTGTAGAATCTTATGACGACCGAGTTGATCCTGTAGGAGCATGTGTTGGAATGAAAGGCTCTCGAATTCATGGAATTGTTCGTGAATTACGAAATGAAAACATTGATGTAATCAATTATACTACAAATAACCAACTGCTCATTCAAAGAGCACTTTCTCCTGCTAAAGTAACCTCTATGGACATTCTAGAAGAAGAAAAACGCGTTAAAGTTTACCTTCGACCAGACCAAGTTTCTTTGGCGATTGGTAAAGGTGGAAATAACATTAAACTTGCAGGTCGACTTTGTGGCTACGAAATTGATGTTTACAGAGATGGTGAAGTTGATGTTGAAGATGTTGACTTAGAAGAATTTGTTGATGAGATTGACAACTGGATAATAGACGAATTAAAAGCTATTGGTTGTGATACAGCAAAATCTGTGTTGGAAATGACAGTTGAAGATTTAACAAATAGAACAGATTTAGAAAAAGAAACGATTGAAGAGGTATTCCGTATTTTACGTTCGGAATTTGAATAAGATAATCCTCTAAAATAAAGGATAGATATGGCGGGAAAACCGATTAGATTAGGAAAAGCAGCAGGAGAGCTAAA
>RFSL01000194.1 GCA_009923965.1 Flavobacteriia bacterium
CTTCAGCTGCCTTAGGCTTCGGATTTCGTTGTGGCTTTTTAGGAATGTTACACATGGAAATTATCCAAGAACGCTTGGAAAGAGAGTTTAATATGACAGTTATTACAACTGTTCCCAATGTTTCGTACAAATCTTATATGCGAAAAGATCCGGATAAAGCAATAATTGTAAATAACCCTTCTGAATTACCAGACCCTTCTGGAATGCAAAGAATTGAAGAGCCATATATCAAAGCGCAGGTTATCACAAAAACAGAATATGTCGGTTCTATTATGACTTTATGTATTGAAAAACGAGGTGAATTAACCAATCAAATTTATTTAACTCAAGACCGCGTTGAGATTTCATTTGAAATGCCCTTGGCGGAGATAGTTTTTGATTTTTATGATCGCTTAAAATCTGTTTCTCGTGGCTATGCATCATTTGATTATCATCCAATTGGCTACCGTGAATCAGATTTAATTAAAATGGATCTTTTGCTGAATGCCGAACAAGTTGACGCACTCTCTGCGCTTGTTCACAGAAGCAATGCCTTTAATCTTGGAAAGAGAATCTGCTTAAAATTAAAAGAATTAATCCCACGTCAGCAATTTGAAATTCCAATTCAAGCAGCAATAGGAGCAAAAATCATTGCTCGTGAAACTATTAAAGCTTTACGCAAAGACGTTACTGCAAAATGTTATGGCGGCGATATTTCTAGAAAACGAAAATTATTAGAAAAACAAAAAGAAGGTAAAAAACGCATGCGACAAGTTGGTCGTGTTGAAGTGCCCCAAGAAGCTTTCTTAGCTGTTTTAAAGTTAAATGATTAAACTATTTTTATGCAAACCTTAAATTCTATTTTAAATCACAGTCATTCAGGTCTTCGTTGGCTAGTACTACTATTTTTAGTCCTATCAATAGCAAATGCTTTTACTGCTAAATCATTTGAGAAGAAACATAAAATGATAAATTTATTCGCTTTGATTTCTGTTCACCTTCAATTGGTAATTGGCTTATTCCAATATTTTCTTTCTGATAAAGTTCAATTTATTGATGCTTGGATGAAAAATCCCTTACTTCGATTTTATGGAATGGAGCATTTAGTAGGTATGTTATTGGCCATTACCCTTATTACGATTGGATATAGCAAAGCAAAACGCAGGGAAAATTATACTGATAAATATAAAGCTATTCGCATATTTTATACACTTGGATTGATAATTATTTTATTATTCATTCCTTGGCCATTTAGATCAATTCTTGGTGGAGGATGGTTTTAAAACTAGTTGCTTTTTTATTAGTAAGTATTTTGTTTGCTTGTTCAAGTGAGCCAGATAAAAAAAATACAATTCCACAAGAAACACCTGCTCAAAAATCCGCAAATTTATTTATCTTGTATTGTGCTTCATGTCATGGAGAAGACGGAAAATTAGGTTCTTCTGGAGCAAAAGATCTCTCAAAATCGACACTTAGTATAGCCGAAATCAATGAAATTTTAGCGAAAGGAAAAAATGCAATGCCTCCAATGAATGAACTTTTAGGAACAAAGGAAAATCAGGAATTGGTTGTCAATCATGTTCTATCTTTAAGGAAATAATGAGCGAAGGACATCTTACTTCCGATGCCAAAGAAGAACATTGCCTATTAGTTGGCGTAATTCATGCAGACATTACCGAAGAAATTGCACTTGAACACATTGATGAATTGGAGTTTCTTGCCGAGACTGCGGGTGCCATAACAAAGCATCAAATTCTTCAGAAACTTCCGTATCCTAACCCCAAAACCTATGTTGGAACAGGAAAACTTGAGGAAATTAAACAGTACATTAAAGCCGCAGATATCGACTTAGTAATTTTTGACGATGAACTTTCGCCATCCCAATTACGCAACATTGAAAGAGAATTAGAATGCAAGGTCTTAGATCGTACAATTTTAATTCTAGATATTTTTGCAAGCCGCGCCAAAACATTTCATGCCAAAACTCAGGTTGAATTAGCTCAATTGCAGTACATGCTTCCCCGTTTAACAAGAATGTGGACTCACCTTGAGCGACAAAAAGGGGGAATTGGAATGCGTGGACCTGGTGAATCTCAAATAGAAACCGATAGAAGGATTATTCAAATGCGAATTTCACTTATGAAAGAACGCTTGAAAGACATTGACAAGCAAATGGGAATTCAACGAGGAAATCGCGGGCAATTGGTCCGAGTTGCTTTAGTTGGCTATACAAATGTTGGAAAAAGCACTGTGATGAACTTGCTTTCAAAGGCGGATGTATTTGCAGAAAACAAACTCTTTGCTACTCTTGATACCACCTGTCTCTTATACACATCT
>RFSL01000195.1 GCA_009923965.1 Flavobacteriia bacterium
AAAAAACTTAAAATTATGCCAAGATCAGTAAATCACGTCGCATCAAGAGCTAGAAGAAAGAACTTGATGAAATTAGCCAAAGGATACTTTGGTAGAAGAAAAAATGTCTGGACAGTTGCAAAAAATGCAGTTGAAAAAGGACTAGTTTATGCCTACTCAGGTCGTAAGCAAAAGAAAAGAAATTTCCGTTCTCTTTGGATTACCCGTATAAATGCAGGTGTTCGTCAATACGGAATGAGTTATTCTCAATTTATGGGTGCTGTGCACAAAAGTGGTGTTGAGTTAAATCGTAAGGTTCTTGCAGATTTAGCGATGAATCACCCTGAGGCTTTTAAAGCTGTTGTGGACTCCGTAAATAAATAAGTGTAAAAAGTATCAGCAAAAGCCATTAGTCCTTGATTAATGGCTTTTTTTTGTTGAAAAGTATTCAGTTCCTATTTATTTGTTCCTTTATTTGAATGTAATTTTGAAAAAAAAGTCATGTTGAAAATCGGTCTTATTGGTGCAGGGCATTTAGGGAAAATTCACCTTAAACTTATCTTGGAATTATCTGATTACTTCGACTTAGTAGGTTTTTATGATGAGGACAGAGAAAATTCCGCTAAGGTTTCTGCTCAATTTAATGTGAAATCTTTCGGCAGTATTAATGAATTACTTCAGCAGGTAGATTGTGTAGATATAGTTACTCCAACGCTAGTTCATTATAAAACAGCTGCCGAAGCTTTGCGAATGAGAAAACATGTGTTTATAGAAAAACCCTTGTCAGAAACAATTGCTGAAGCCCAAAAATTGGTCTCGCTAACAACTGAGGCAGATGTTAAAGTTCAAGTTGGACATGTAGAGCGTTTTAATCCAGCTTTTCAAGCAGCTCTTCCTTATTTTGATAATCCCATGTTCATAGAAACTCATCGCTTGGCGCAATTTAACCCACGTGGGACAGATGTTCCAGTGGTTTTGGATTTGATGATTCACGACATCGACATTGTGCTTAGTGTTGTTAAATCTCGTGTGAAAAAAGTTTCAGCATCTGGAGTGGCAGTAATTAGTGATACGCATGATATTACAAATGCGCGCTTAGAATTTGAAAATGGAGCAGTAGCAAATCTTACAGCTTCTAGAATTTCGTTGAAGAACATGCGGAAATCACGGTTCTTTCAAAAAGATGCATACATCAGTGTCGATTTCTTGACAAAAGAATTAGAGGTTGTAAGAATGCAAGATGTTGTTGGTGAAGCTGACCCTTTTGATATTGTCCTGGATTTAGGGCCAAACAAAGCGCCAAAAAAGATATTTATAGACAAGCCAGAATTGCAAGAAATAAATGCTATAAAAGACGAATTAAAATCTTTTTATGATACCATTACTCAAAATGTAAGTCCTAAAGTTACTGTGGAAGATGGTTGTGCAGCAATGGAAGTAGCAATGGAAATAATTGAAAAATTAAAGCAAAATCAAATTCATTTTTAGGCAATAATTTCTCTTTTACTTCGTTTTTTTTTTCAATGAGTCGTTTATCCTTTTTCTTACTACTTCTTCTCGGTTTTACAGCTTGTGTTAAAAACAATCCAGATCCATCTTGGTTGGAAGTAACAGCATGGACGCTACAAAGTAATATTGATCTTTCAGGTGATGAAGGAGAATTAAGCCACAATATAACAGAAGCTTGGGTTTCAATCGATGATAAAACAATTGGAGTTTTTCAAGTTCCCTTTAAAATACCAATTTTAAAATCAGGAACATGCAACATTAAAATTTATCCTGCAATAAAGAATAATGGTATTTCAGCAACAAAGAAAATCTATCCTTTCTTAGAAGTTTATGAGGTAAATCAAACTTTGGTTCAAAACCAAACATTGACTTTACATCCTATTACGAAGTACAAATCAGCAACTAAATTTTGGATAGAAGATTTTGAAGGGATTAATATTTCACTAACAGATGATCCAAATACTTCAATCGCGCATTGTGAAACTGCAAACGAAAATCTTCAGCCCTTTAATGGTAATTTATACGGAAAGGTCAGTATGAATTCTATTGATTCATTATGGGTTGCATATACCGAAAATGACATTTTCATCGCCAAGGGAAAGGAAGCTTATTTAGAAATTGATTACCATAATACAAATTCCTTAACGACCGGCTTAATTTATGTTTCTCCTTCTGGTGTCACTAATAATATTAATATTCGCTTAAATGCTCAGAGCCCTGAATCTGTTGTGTGGAAAAAAATTTACATTGAGCTAAAGGAGTTAATTACTGCAGCACCAAATTCTAGCAGTTTCAGACAATCTTTTTCATGTTATTTAGAGTCTGGACAAACAAACACAGAGATTTT
>RFSL01000196.1 GCA_009923965.1 Flavobacteriia bacterium
ATTCTCTAAATCAATATTGACTAGTGCATCCAATTCATTAATAGTAATGTCAATATTATCAGTTCCAATACCCGTTGATATAGCAGAAATTCGTTTTCCTTTGTATATTCCTGTATGGCAAACAAATTCTCGATGCTGTGACTTATGTTCAATCTTTTCAAAGAAATCTGAGACCAATTGGACACGACCTTGATCTCCAACAAGAATTATTTTATGGGCTAAGTTATTTGCGGATAATCCAAGATGATATACTTGTTTTTTGGAATTTAATACCAATTCAGTTTCAGAGTAATATTTCATATTGCTAAAACAAGCTTCCAAATACTTTTACAAGAATATCTGAAACACGCGCTAAAGGGTCTTTACGAATTTTATTTTCTTCGATTTCAACCAAATAAAATAAACCATCGATTGCTTTTTGAGTAATGTAAGCATCTAAGTCTGGATCTAATTTTTGACCACCAGAAAATGTCATTGCAGTATTGTATTTTGTGATTAGTGGATTCCAATATGCTGTTAGTTGTACTTTAGTAGTCGCTTCTTTTACCACAGGAGCAAATGCTATAACTAGTTGATTTGAAGTTTGGGTTTTTAAAAATTTAGTAGCTGCTCCATCTCCTCCTTTTAAAATTGAGAAACCATCTGAAACCGACATATTTTTAATAGCGTCAATAAAAATAGGTAGTGCCTTTTTTGTAGCTTCTTCTGCGGCACGGTTCATTGTTTCCTCAAAGGTTGCAACTTGCTTGGAAAGCCCAAGATTTAATGCTTTTTCACGAACTTTAATTGCATCTGGAGGAAAAGGTAAGCGAATCATATCATTCTTTAGAAAGCCATCAGTTACAGAACTTAAATCAACTGCATTCTTAATTCCAAAATTTAGTGCTTCTTTTAGACCTGAAACAACTTCTTCATTTGTTAATTCAATTTTAGGAGGATTTTTAGAAGGATTTAGAATAGTTGTTGAAGCTTCTTGAATAATACTGCAAGAAAACAAACTAATTAAAAATAAAATTGGCAGTAATTTCATGATTTAACGTATTACATTAATTAATCCATTTCTTTCTTGCTTATCATCATTATCAAGTGCTTTAAAAGATGCTTTCCACGGATATGAGCCAGCCTGTACTTTTAATCCATTATAATAACCATCCCATTTCGCTTTCACATCATTTGTTTCCCAAATTACTCTACCCCAACGGTTATAAATTTGTAAGTTAAAGTTTGCAAAATCAATACCCTCAATATAGAAAAACCATGATTGATTGTGTTCGTCATCATCAGGAGTAAATGAATTTGGGGCGTAAAAAATGATATCTGGTACAATTTCCATTGTCAGAATAGTCGAATCAATACACCCTTCACTGTCTGTAACTTTTAGACTAATCTCATAGTTTCCTGTAATACCTTCTGGATAGGATATAAAAGCATTATTTCCATTACTTGTTAAATTAGAAGCACCAACACTAGACCAAACATAACTTGATATATTGCCGACTGAAATATCATTTGTTTGAATAGTTGTTTCAAACCATGTTGCAGGATTTTTAGAAATTGTGAAGCCTGCAATAGGAAGCGATGTAACTTCAATAATACTTGGAAGTTGCGCTGTATAAACACAGCCATAAATAGAAGTTACAGTCAAACCAAGATCGAAAACTCCAGCATAAGGGAATGTCGCTGATAAAGGATTTAAGTCACTTGAAGTAAAATCAAAGCCATTAGAAATTGTTGAGATTATTCTGGCTCCTCCCAAAGCAGGGGAAGTTCTGGTAAAAATTGAGTCAGCAGGGATATGTCATTCCGATCTTTCAGTTGTAAATGGTTCTCGTCTCCGCCCACTTCCAATAATTATTGGTCATGAATCTTCAGGAGTTGTTATTGAACTTGGAGAAGATGTCCATGAGTTTAAAGTTGGTGATCATTTCACCACAGTATTTTTACCAAGTTGTCAGAATTGCTATGAATGTAAATCAGGAATTCCGGCAAATTGTTCCGTTGGAGCCAAAGCAAACGCAAGTGGCCAGATGATAAGTGGGGGATCGCGGATTAGTATCGAAGGTAACTCCGTAAATCATTACAACGGAATCTCTTGTTATAGTCAATACGCGGTCATTGATCAGCGTTCTCTAGTAAAACTTCCATCAGACATTCCATTTGATATTGCAGCCCTTTTTGGATGTGCATTGTTAACTGGAATTGGTGCTGTAAGAAATTCTGCTCAAGCTAAAGAAGGACAATCTCTTGGAATTTGGGGATTAGGTGGTGTTGGGCTTTCAGCATTGTTAGGGGCTGTCCTGTCCAAAGCTGCACCGAT
>RFSL01000197.1 GCA_009923965.1 Flavobacteriia bacterium
CAACTATTAGTGTCACGGGATTAGGGGAAACAACATTTGATTCTGATTTAATTGTTTGGCGCGCAAATTTTTCTCGTAAGAATATCACTTTGAAGGAAGCTTATGCTGAATTAAATGCGGATTTGAAAAAAGTGAAAGAATATTTAAGTAAAAAGGGAATTGACTCCAAGGATATTGTTTTTGAGGCAGCAGCGATACAAAAAGAGTATTCTAATGAATACGATGAAAACGGAAATATAAGAAGTTCGGTATTTAGTGGTTATGTTCTAACTCAAAGCATGAAAGTTCAATCAAAAAATGTAAATATTATTGAAAAAACATCGCGTGAAGTTTCTGAGTTAATTGATGCTGGAATTGAGTTGAATTCAGATGCACCAGAGTATTACTACACCAAATTAGCAGCTTTAAAATTATCAATGATCGAGCAAGCAACAAAAGATGCTTATAATCGCGCAATTAAAATAGCAGAAAACGGAGGAGGAAGTCTTGGAGATATGAAAAGTGCTGATATGGGAGTATTTCAAATTACAGCTGAAAATTCTTCGGAAGATTTTGAGTGGGGTGGTAGTTTTAATACTTCATCAAAACGAAAAACTGCGAATATTACAATGCGCTTGAAATATGAAATAGACTAAATAAAAAGTTTAGCGTCTAAATTCAACCATTCTAAAGTGGAATTACTGAAAATATCTGTAATGACTTCTTCATCGAGATTACTTTCTGTGATAAATTTACCAATTTCTAAATCTCCCAAGGGGAATGGATAATCGGAGCCCAAGCAAACTCTTTTAGACCCTTGAAGTGCTAGGATATATTTTAATGCTTCAATATCATGGGTAATGCAATCCACCCAAAATTTCCCTATGTAATCTCTAGGATTAATTGGATTATCGACAGCTACTAAATCTGGTCTAGAATTAAATCCGTGCTCAATTCTTCCAATTGTCGGTAGAAAAGAACCACCGGCATGTGAAAAGCAAATACGTAAATTTGGCAAGCGTTCTAAAACACCACCAAAAATCATTGAGCAAGCGGCACGCGAGGTTTCTGCAGGCATTCCGACTAACCATGGCAACCAATATTTTTCCATGCTTCCAAAACCCATCATTTGCCAAGGGTGAATTAAAACTGCCATTCCTAAGCGTTCGCAGGCTTCAAAAATCGGAAAGAATTTTTCCTCGCTTAAGTTTTCATCGTTGATGTTTGAACCAATTTGTATTCCTACAAGTCCAATCGATTTTGCTCTTTCTAATTCTTTAATTGCAATTTCTGAATCTTGCATAGGTATTGTAGCCAATCCGATGTAATTTTTTGGGTAGTGTTGAATTAATGCTGCAATGTGATCATTCAAAAATTCAGATAATTCAAGGCAATCTTTTGGTTTTGCCCAATAGGAAAATAAAACGGGTATTGTGCACACAACTTGAACTTGCGTATTGAATTTTTCATATTCTGTAATTCGCTGTTTTTCGTCCCAAGAATTTTCTTCTATGCGTCTAAAAAAGTTTCCTCCCTGCATCATATTTGCAGAATTGTCTAAATTATGCTCAAGATGAATGAATTTTCCATAGCCAAATTTTTCTGTCCAATTGGGCATGTTTTTTGGAATAATATGGGAGTGCATGTCAATTTTTAACACGGATCTAAGTTTTTTTTAAAAATCAATTAATACAACGATTTATTAAAGAAATCATCGCTAAGCTTACAATGAATAGTTGCGTTGCTGTATCTTCAGACATATCTGTTCCATCTTCATCTTGCGTGGAAACTTCCATTGCCATAAATTGTGCAAGTTCTGGCTGATCACAAAAAGATTCGAGTATTTCTTCATTTTCATCTTCAAAATACTGATCTAACATATCGAAATAAGGTTCTTCAAGCTCATCAATATCAGCTTCTGTTACTTCTCGAAAAGTTATTCCTTCTTGCGCAAAACATTCATTAATAAGGCAGAAATAGTAAATAATTAAACCTTCTAATTCTTCGTTCTCATATTCAGTTGCTGCAGAGGCGACATAATCTAATAATATTTGCTGTGCTAAGGCATACTTTTCAGACAAGGACTCTAATTGGTCGTCATCCAAATTATCTACAATATCAATTGCTTTTTCGATTGAGGCTAGTGTAACATGTTTTCCCATAGTTTTCTATTATAAACTAATCAAAAATAAGCATCTTATTTGGTTTTGAGTTGTTAATGAATAAAAATGACTAGAAGTCTATTGTTTATTTACTAAATTTACTCGCTTTTCAGATGCTCAAGAGCTAAAAAATAGGTTTTCTGAAAAGAAGATTTTAAGTGATTTAAAA
>RFSL01000198.1 GCA_009923965.1 Flavobacteriia bacterium
TACACGAACAAAATTTGATGGAGAATTTGAGTTTGCAAATTTCCCAATCGATACATTTTCTTTGATTATTGAGCATCCAGAATACGAGGCGAAGACCTATTATATTATAGGACACAAGGGAAATTTAGATATTAATATCCCTCGAATTCAACTTAATTCCGTCACTAAAAATTTAGCTGAAGTTGTAGTTTTTGCAAATAAAAATCCAATTTTTTACCGTGGAGACACTTTAGTTTATGTCGCAGATTCATTTAAAGTAGGAGAAAATGCTGTAGTAGAGGATTTACTAAAAAAACTTCCTGGAATTAAAGTGAATGAAGACGGGACTTTGACTTCACAGGGAAAAGATATTTCTCAAGTTTTAGTTGATGGAGATGAATTTTTTGGTTCTGACCCGACGATTGCTACAAGAAATCTTGGTGCTAAGAGCATTTCATCTGTTCAGGTGTATGAAAAGAAAAATGAAAATTCAAAAGTTGGCGAAGATGAGAAAATACAAGTCTTGGATTTAAAATTGAAGGACGGTGCGAAAAAGGGGTATTTTGGAAAAATATCAGGCGCCTCAGATTTTGCAGCCTTTAATAAGAATGCTTTTTATGAAGGCGAAATGCTCTTTAATAAGTTCAATAACAAACAAAAAATTTCTTTGTTTCTCTTGTCTTCAAATACACCAAAATCTAATTTTGGCTTTCGTGATATGAATAAGTTTGGCTTAGAAAATGAGAGGAATGCGAGTGGCAGAACTATGTTTACTCAAGGAAATCCAACAAATACAAGTGGTTTCCCTCAAACTTTAAAAGCAGGAATTTATTATTCCGATAAAATTGGCAAAACCGGAAAAATCGGATTTAATTATTCGTATTCAGAAAGCACCTTGATAGCAAATTCAAATAGTTCTTCACAGTATTTTCTTGCTGATACGACCTATTTCTTAAAGGATTCTATTCAAAATACAACTAAAAATCAAGGTCATCGTTTGAATTTATCTTATTCTGTTAATTTAGATTCCTTAACTTTTATCGAAGTCAAACCAAATCTAAGTATCGATTTTGCAAATAGTGACGAAAATAATACTACACGATTCTTGGGTGAAACAAATATTAAATCCTTAGAAACAATAATTAAAAATACAAATGATTCAAAAGGCATAGCGAGCAATTCTCAAGCCTTGATTCGAAGAAAATTTATGAAGAAAAACCGTGAATTAGAATTAAAATATATTTTGGGATTTTCTGATAATAAAACTGCTGGTAATTTGCTTACTACTACAAATATAATTTTATTGGATTCAATTGATACCATCGACCAGAAAAAAAACAATGATAATTCATCCTTAAGTAATTATGGTATTCTAAGTTATACTGAGCCGCTATCTGATAATTGGAAGTTGCAGTTTGAGTATTTATTTGAAAACGGACAGAACAAACAAGATAAAAAAGCATTTAATAGAGGCGATGGATCCTATTCACAATCAGTTAGCAGTTTGTCAAATGTTTTTGACAATTTCCGAATTCAACATCGGCTTACGGCAATAGGAAGTTTTGAGAAAAATTACCATACAGTTATTGGAGGTTTAGGTATTCGAAACATTGCAATAGAAAATATCAACTACATATCTGATAAAGTAATCATTCAGAATTTTAATAATTTATTGCCGCGCTTAAGTTATCAGTTTAAACCAAGTATGAGCAAGCGCATGGGGATTTATTATACTACTTCCTCATCTCAGCCTTCAATTAATGATTTACAACCGGTTGTAGACAATTCAAATCCCAATCGAACTCAGGAGGGTAATCCAACTTTGAAACCAAATTACGTTCACAATATAAATACAAATTTCAATACCTGGCAGGCTTTATCAGGGCGCTATATTTGGAGTGGTTTCAATGCAAGTGTAACCAATAATGCATTTGCAAATTCAACTACTTATGATAATTTTGGAAGAACAGTTTCCAAAACCGTTAATGTAGATGGAAACTTATTTGGAAATGTATTTTTTGGAGCAGGCATTCCTTTTTTAAGTCGTAAGTTGGAAATAGAACCAAATGCAAATGCATCCTATAATCGCTATACTAATTTTATTAGTGGTGCAAAAAATATAACACAAAATACAGCACTTTCAGGAGGGTTAGATTTTTCTGTAAAATTAGATTCCTTGGAAATCACGATTGGAAATACCTATAGCTATACAAACCCCGTTAGTTCGCTTTCTTCAGTTTCAAATATCGAAGAGGTCATCACCACATCAGTTAAAGAGGTGCAGGCAAGATTAAGAGCGGGTGAGAGTATTGATGCAATCTCTCGCACCA
>RFSL01000199.1 GCA_009923965.1 Flavobacteriia bacterium
CAACACAACAACAGTTTCAGCTTGTAATAACTATACTTGGAATGGACAGACTTATACTCAATCTGGAGTATATACAGGAACTACTGCAAACTGTGTTACTGAGTCTTTGAACTTAACAATTAATCCTAATACATCAAGTTCTATCTCCCAAACAGCACTTGACTCCTATACTTGGCCAGTAAATAGTCAGACATATACTACAACAGGAGCATATACAGCAGTAATTCCAAATGCTTCAGGTTGTGATAGTACCATTACACTTAACCTTACAATGAGTTTTACCGGAATCAATGATTTAAGCACTTCAAAACTTAGTATCTATCCTAATCCTACAAATGGTGATTTCACTATTGCAGGTTTGGAATTAGTAGGAACAGTTTCTTCTTTAAGTCTTACCGATATGAATGGTAAAGTAGTAAAAGTTTTAGATACAAAAGCTACTAAATTTAGTATGGCTTCAATAAAACCAGGTGTTTATTTCTTGAATATAATAACCGGGAATAAACAAGAAGTACTAAAGATTGTGAAGGAATAAAAAATTAATTCTATACAGAGCATCCTTAGGGGTGCTTTTTTTTTGTTCATCTCCCTCTCAAAACTCCTCCATAAACTACCCTCCCTTGTGGTTTAACTTTTTACTTTATATTTGTTAAAAAAAACCTTTGAAAAAACTACTGCTTATTTTACTCCTTTTACCAATATTTGGCTTTGGGCAAATTGTAATCATACCTGATTCTAGCTTTAAAGCATATTTAGTTGGAAATAAAGCTATAAATACCAATAGAGATAAGGAAATTCAAATTAGTGAAGCAAGTGCCTTTAATGATACTATTGATTGTAGAGATATGAGTATTTCTAATTTAAAAGGTATAGAAGCTTTTACTACTTTAACTTATTTGGATTGCAAAGGTAATCAACTCACGAGCTTAGATGTAAGTAAAAATACTGCTTTAACTGTTTTGGATTGTAGTTATAATCCACTCACAAGCTTGGATGTAAGTAAAAATAGTGCTTTATACTCCTTGGTGTGTTATGCTAATCAACTCATCAGCTTGAATATAAGTGGTGCATCTGCTTTATCTTGGTTGAATTGTGGGGGAAATAAACTTACCAGTTTGGATTTAAGTAAAAATAGTGCTTTAACTGAATTGGCTTGTTTTAATAATCAATTCAGTAGCCTTGATTTAAGTAAAAACACTTCTTTAACTTGGTTGAATTGTGTTGAAAATCAACTTAGCAGCTTGGATCTAAGTAGAAATACTTCTTTAACATATTTGGAGTGTGGTGAAAATAAATTTGATTGTACTGCTTTAAAAAGCAAATATGGTATTACAGACCCAATTGGAGAATAGTCCTTTTTTGTATTTTCCCCTCTCTTAACTCCTCCATAAACTACTCCCACTAACTTAGGAGAGCATCCTCAGTATTTTAGTTTTAACAAAGTTACAGAAAATAAACACTTACCCATAGTACATTCAACTTCTTATTATTTTATGCTCCTTATCACATAAATAGCTATCGCTTGATCAACTTAATATATTTAATGTTTCTTCCAAATGAAATAGTATCAATTATTTTATCATTTTCAACAAGAGTAATAATAGAATCCATTTCAAAAACTATAGTGTTTTCAACTAGTTTTAGCTTGCCTTTTCTACTGATCCAATTGAAATTGCCTGCTGTTTTACCCCTAATTTGAATTTCTTTACTAGTATTTAATTCTTTATAGAAAAGGGTGTCTAAAAAAGCATCATCATCTAATGACCATAAACCAAACGTTTGATAATTATGTCAAATGTATCATACGAGATTTGGAAATAAAAGATATTGTGAATAAAAATATAACTGAAACGGACGATAACGAGGAATATGATGATGTTCTGTTTCCGCCGGATATGGACGAAACGCCATTTGTGAAAAATAAACGCGATTATCGTAAACCTCCAGTATCCAGCGATCTGAATTATTTGTCCAATGATTTTTTTCGCGTAAAGAAAAAAAATGGAGGCATATAGTAGAAAGGTACTAACTGTTTGATATGAAAAAATATGCTAGACAAACACGCAAGGTTTCGCACAATAGCAAGAATTTGTTTCATTCATCCAGAAATAAAACACAATCATCATTCAAAATGAATTGTACACCTATAGTAAATGGTAAAAGTCCTATTCAAGGAAGCTGTTATACGGCCGATGCTTTGAACAAAATCAAGGAGGCTTATAATAAAAAATACCCCAAGCAATCGATTAAATCTACAATCCCAAATGATGTATGGAATGA
>RFSL01000200.1 GCA_009923965.1 Flavobacteriia bacterium
GACAAGGAAAAAAAGAATTGAAAAATTATTAATCGGTCATTTACTTGACAAACGCATATTCAATGTTGTATCTTTGCACTCCTTTACTTAAAAAAGGTTAAAAAGTATTCTATGAGCAAAATGAAATTATCGGAGTTTAACTACGATTTACCTGAAGAATTAATTGCAAACTACCCTTGTGATAACCGCGATGAGGCGAAATTAATGGTTATTCATAGAGATACCGGAAAAATTGAACACAAACTATTCAAAGACTTAATCAATTATTTCGAAGAAGACGATGTAATGATTATGAATAATACACGTGTTTTTCCTGCTAGAATGTATGGAAATAAAGAGAAAACAGGGGCGAAAATTGAAGTTTTTCTTTTACGTGAGCTAAACCGTGAGAGCTTACTTTGGGATGTGCTTGTGGATCCTGCTCGAAAAATACGCATTGGTAATAAATTATATTTCGGAGACGATGACTCTCTGGTTGCTGAAGTAATTGACAATACAACTTCAAGAGGGCGAACACTTCGTTTTTTATTTGATGGGCCATATGAGGAATTTAAAGCTAAAATTACTGAGTTAGGTGAAACACCGCTTCCAAAATACATAAAAAGAGAAGTGGAAGTTCAAGATGAAGAGCGTTATCAAACAATCTATTCGAAGGTGGAAGGTGCGGTTGCTGCTCCAACAGCAGGATTGCATTTTTCAAGAGAATTGTTAAAACGATTAGAAATTAAAGGAATTCATTTTGCAGAGGTTACTTTGCATGTCGGACTTGGCACTTTTAGATCTGTTGAAGTTGAAGATTTGACGAAACATAAAATGGATTCAGAACAGGTTATAATTTCTGAAAAAACCGCAGAAATTGTAAATAATGCAAAAAGAAATAAACGTCGTATTTGTGCAATTGGTACAACTTCAATGCGATCAATAGAAACATCTGTTTCTACTGACGGTTATCTAAATGCGTATAATGGATGGACAAATAAATTTATTTTTCCTCCGTATGAATTTAGTATTGCAGATAGTTTGGTGACAAATTTTCATACACCACTTTCTACTTTACTAATGATGATTTCTGCATTTTGTGGGCATGAATTAATGACAAAAGCATACAAAGAAGCCATCAAAGAAAAATACCGGTTTTACTCCTATGGCGATGCCATGTTCATAATTTAATTTGCACTAAAAAGGAGCTTTACAATAAACCCGTTGCTGCTGCTTACTAATTGGGTGAATAAAAATTAGTTCTTGAGCATGTAAATATAAACGAGTCGATTTTGTACCGTATAAATCATCTCCAAGTATTGGACATCCTAAACCAAGATGGTGCGCAGCATGAACTCGCAATTGGTGGGTTCGCCCTGTTATGGGAAAAAATAGAATTCTCGTTGTATTTTCTTCTCTGGAAAGAACTCTAAATTTAGTTTTGGCCGCCTTCCCAAATTCATGACACACTAATTGCTTTGGTCTATCATCAAAATCTCCACGTAAGGGAAGATCTATTTCTCCTTCATTTTTCTCGATAAAACCATCTAATAAAGCAACGTATGATTTTTGAATTTTTTTGCTTAAAAACTGGGCTTGCATTAATTTATGAATTTCTTTAGATTTGGCTATCATTAAAATCCCGGATGTTGACATATCCAAACGATGAACTAATAAAGGACCTGTAGTATTCGGATAACTTGCTTTTACTCGTTCGTAAACAGAATCAGTTAATTGTTTTCCAGGTACAGATAAAAATTCGGCAGGTTTATTGACAAGCAATAGATATTCATCTTCAAAAACAATTTCCAACTCTTTTCCTTCTGCCAGATTTATAGCAAACGGATTTTCCTCCATGGGAATTCCTTCAAGCATGTGTTTCAAAATAGGTTCGCATTTTCCGGTGCAAGCAGGATAAAACTGTTTGTGTTTACGCATTTCGCCTTTGGGTGACTTTCCCCACCAAAATTCGGCCATAGCAATGGGTTTCAACTGATGCTTGAAAGCATAATGCAATAGTTTAGGTGCTGCACATTCACCAGCACCAGCAGGAGGATTTCCTTCAAAAATAGCTGCCAAACTTTTCACTTCTTGGTATTGATTCAAAAAGGCATACTCGGTAAATAATTGTTGTTGTAGTGCTGATGATTTTTGTTTGCGTTCTTCTTTCAGTTGGTTGATTTGTGCAGTAAAGATGTCAACTGATTCTGAAGCTTCAAGTGTATGGTGATTCCAATATTGAGTCATTTTCTTGAGTAAAATGCCTTCGTCTTGGCTTTCTTTATTCAGTTGTTCTAATGC
>RFSL01000003.1 GCA_009923965.1 Flavobacteriia bacterium
ATACGCGAACAGGTATTTATGTTGAACGAGTAAAAAAATAAGATTTAGCATGAGAAATACTGCATTATCACATAAACACATTGAATTAGGAGCTAAAATGGTTCCTTTTGCTGGTTACAACATGCCCGTGCAATATGAAGGTGTAAATGCAGAGCACCTTACAGTTCGAAATGGAGTAGGGGTCTTTGATGTTTCTCATATGGGAGAATTTATTCTTCGCGGACCAAATGCCTTGACTTTAATTCAAAAATTTTCATCCAATGATGCTTCTGTTTTATTTGATGGTAAAGTACAATATACCTGCATGCCAAATGGAAAAGGTGGAATAGTTGACGATCTTCTAATTTATCGTGTAAGTGAAAATGAATATTTCTTGGTTGTAAATGCTTCAAATATCGAAAAAGATTGGGCTTGGATTTCTTCATTGAATGATTTGGGTGTTGAAATGGAAAATGTTTCTGATGCTTACTCTCTTTTGGCTGTCCAAGGTCCAAAAGCAGCTTTAGCTTTACAGGAATTGACAGACATCACACTTTCTGAAATGGTTTATTACACTTTTAAGCATGGAAATTTTGCAGGTGTTGAAAATGTATTGATTTCAGCTACTGGCTATACTGGATCTGGAGGTTTTGAAATTTATGTGAAAAATGAAGATGCAGAAAAAGTTTGGGATGCACTATTTAGAGCTGGTGCTGCGTTTGGAATTAAACCAATTGGCTTGGCAGCAAGAGACACTTTGCGTTTAGAAATGGGTTTTTGCTTGTATGGCAATGACATTGATGATACAACTTCTCCTTTGGAAGCAGGCTTATCTTGGATTACAAAATTCACAAAAGATTTTACAGATTCTGAATTTCTATTGAACCAAAAAAAATCTGGTCTGAAGCGAAAATTAGTTGCTTTTGAAATGATTGATCGTGGAATTCCAAGACACGATTATCTGATAAAAGATATTCTGAATAATGTTATTGGGAAGGTGACTTCTGGAACCATGTCGCCGAGTAGGCAGATTGCTATTGGAATGGGTTATGTAGCAACTGATTTTTCAATTGTAGGAACTGAAATTTTTATTGAAGTTCGAGAAAAAAGTATTAAGGCGAAAGTAGTTGCCTTACCTTTTTATAAAGAATAAATTCTGGTTTTTAGTTACAAGCACAATTTGCCTGGAAATCTTTGTGTTTCCATTGAATCCAATATTCTTGAAAGTTTTCAGGAGTCTTAATTAAAGGACTTATTTCTAATTCTTCACAAAGGGCAATTCTTGAAAGTTTTTGTTTTCGTTCTTCAATTTCAGGATCATGGTTCCAGCCTCCAGAATGATCAAATCCTGTCCTTGCTTCACATGGATTTTTTACCCGTTTAAAAGGGATGAAGATTTCAAGTTTAACGGAACCTAAATTATTCATGTCGATTGAAGTCATTCTGATCTTTTTTAAGTCAACTTTAGCGTATTTTTTTTTGTTAAATAGACTTTTAAGTTTTTTTCCAACCTCTCCTGAAATTAAATTTGACATGCGATGTGCTGTATCAATTATTTCACCTTTATGGATCGTAAATTCAGGACCTGAATAGTTTACTTTACAGAAAGAATCGTTGCAGACTAGAACAAGGTTTTTTTCAGGTTTTATTTTAGAATTTTTAACTTCTTTTTTAGGGCTACTGCACGAGAAAAGGAGTAAAGCGGATAATGTAAGAGCAGAGATTTTAGAGAGTAAATAAGAGTTAGAAGCCGAAGTTATCATATCCATTCTGTGTTAAGAGTTGGTAATTTTCTTCATTGAATTTATATAATTGTGATGGTTTATGAGGAACACCGCGTTGTTTTTCTTTTAAATTAGTTAAAATATTTAATTTTTGAATCTTCCTCCTAAAATTTCGCTTGTCTAGGGGTTTTTCAAAAATACACTCGTATAATTTATGTAATTGACTTAAGGTAAATTTTTCAGGAAGCAAGTTAAAGCCAATTGGTTGAATTTTAATTTTTTGTTTTAATTTTTCTTTTGCTACTTGAAGTATTTCAAAATGATCAAAAGCCAATTCTTCTATTTCTGTAAGCGGAATCCATTCTGCTTTTTTTGCAAAGGAATGAGCTTTCGGCACAAAATCATCAATTTTTACGAGGGAATAATAAGCTGCAGTTATTACGCGCGCATTCGGTTCATCTCGAATAGATTTTAACCATTCACGGTCAGATTCTTTGTTCACACGATTTGGATTACCAAAAGCGCCCACCTGCTCTAAATAAATATCTTTAATTCCTGTTAATTCCTCCAAAACACGATAAGCGGCTTCATCTAAATCTTCCTCTTCATAAATTAAATTTCCAGGCAATGCTCTTAAATTTTTTGAATTTCCTAGGTTTTGACCACGATCAATTAGTAAAACCTTGATTTGTTCAAAGTCAAAACCAAAAATTACGCAGTCAACTGAATTATTTGGATTGAGATCTGTTTTTTTTCTAGTATTACCAACCATATTTAAGATTAATGATTATCTTTGAAAGTGTCTAAAAGACAATTTGACATTAATTCATTCATAATTATTTTATGCATTTTATAGTAGAAAGTGGTTCAACAAAAAGCGATTGGGTGCTTGTTGATAGTAAAAATAATCAAAGTTTTCATACAACAATCGGCTTCAATCCATATTTTCATTCTTCAGAATTAATTACAAGTGAAATAATGAAGAATTTAGATATTATGAACTTAGCTCCTGAGATAAAAAGTGTTTATTTTTATGGTGCAGGCTGCTCAAGTTCTGAAATGAACGCAATTGTCGAGGCAGGCTTAAAAAAAATATTCGTTAATGCTTTTATTTTAGTGGAGCATGATTTGTTAGCTTGCGCTTATGCAACATATACCGGAAGACCAGTGATTTCTTGTATTATTGGTACAGGTTCTAATTCTTGTTTGTTTGATGGTGAAAATTTAAGCGAAGTTGTTCCCGCTCTTGGTTATATTCTAGGTGATGAAGGAAGCGGAAGTTATTTTGGCAAGCAGTTAATTTCTAGTTTTTTATACCATCTTCTTCCAAAAGATATTGAGGCAGATTTTATTGAAACCTATCAATTGGATAAAGAAACTTTGGTGAATCGTATCTATCGCGAGCCAAACGCGAATGTTTTTATCGCCTCGTTTATGCCTTTTATTGCAAAACACAAGGATTCACCATTTTTTCGTAAAATGGTTACTGATGGATTTAAAAAATTCATGGAAATTCATGTTTGTTGTTATCAAGATTACACTAGTAAAGAAGTAAATTTCGTTGGCTCAATTTCATTAATTTTTGAGCGAGAATTAAATGCCGCTGGAAAGGAACTGGGAATTGAAATAGGTCGAATAATTCCAAAACCGATTCATGCTTTAGTTCAATATCATTTAGATTATGTTTTAAAGCAACAAATAATTTAATTGCACTCAGCTAGATATTCCTATGAATTACCTTAAGAAAATCTTATTTATAATTCTAGGTCAGAGAAGCTATTTAAAGCTCCTGCATCGCGTTTTTTATCTATTATATGATTTAAAATTCCTTGGTTTTAATCAAAAATTTAAGTTCCATTATGCTGTTAAGAAGATTATAAAACCGGATTTTATTGTTCTTGATCTTGGAGCAAATTTGGGTTATTTTGCTAAAATTTTTTCCCGGCTTGCTAAAAATGGAAAAGTTATATGTGTTGAACCTATTCCTGATTTTTTCTCAACTTTGACCTATTTTTTAGGACATAAAAAAAATACTGAAATTTACAATTTTGCTCTAGGAAATGAAGCTGGAGAAACAACGATGGTTTTACCAGAATCTAACGGATTTATAAGAACCGGATTACCCCACATTGCAAGTTCTGAAAAAGAAATTGCCAATAATAAATCTCAACTTGTGGAAATTAGGAAAGCTGCAGACTTTATTTCTGAATTCCCACATATTGATTATATAAAATGTGATATTGAAGGGTATGAAGCTATTGTTTTTGAAGATTTTAAACCGTATTTAATGAAAGTGAGACCGCTTATTCAAATTGAAATTGGACAGGAAAATGTAGCTAAAATGTTGGAATTATTTACAGAACTTGATTACCTTCAATATGGAATTGCAAATTTTTCTTTTGTGACGGAAAAAGGAGATGGCACGCAACAAGAACTTGGTGATTTTTTATTTATTCCAGCTGATAAAAAAGCATACTTTGAATCTCTTATAAAATGAAGATAATCCTAGTTTTACTTCTTCTTCCCCTTGTATTCTCCTGTAAAAAAGGAACTGGAAATTTTATAATTAAAGGAAAAATTACAGATGAAACTTTCTCAACTGGCTTAGATGCTGCCATCATTAAATTATACAAAGTTCCTGCGGCTTCAAGTTCACAGATCTTAGTTGAAAGTTTTACCCTGCAGGAAGATGGCAACTATTCCTTTACTTTCCCGCGTGAAAAAATTGAAAAATACATATTAGTAGTTGAAAAAAATCTTTATTTTAAATTGGAAAAAGAAATTTACTATTCAGATTTGACCGTAAACGAGCCTTTGATTTGTAATTATGGCACAAAAGCTAAATCTTGGGTGGAATTACGTTTTGTAAATGCTGATGTTCAGCCAAGTGATCACTTTAGATATATAAAACAAGCTGGACTTGTAGGCTGTGAAGAATGCTGTTCAAATACAGAAGAAAATATCTACGCAAACCCCTATTTTTCTCGAATTTGTATTAATAATGCGAATGAATTGTACTCCATTCTTTATTGGAATATTGGTACTTTTCAGCAAGGATATAAGGAAGCACTGACGGTTCCTTTTGATACAACTCTTCTCTTGATCAATTATTGAGCTCGGTTTGAGCTTTATGATTTCTTTCTAATATAACTACCTTTGTATTTAGTAAAAAACAATGAAAGAGAAAGAAGCGACAAGAATCAATAAATTCTTAAGTGAAATTGGCTATTGTTCGCGAAGAGTAGCAGATAAATTAATTGAGGAAAAACGAGTTTTTGTGAATGGAGTAATTCCCGAAATGGGCACAAAAGTTTCTGATTCTGATGAGATTGTTGTTGATGGTGTACGAATCCAAAAAACGGATATAAAACCTATTTATATTGCTTTTAATAAGCCAATAGGTATCGTTTGTACAACTGATACAGGAGTTGAGAAAGATAATATTATCGACTACATCAATTTTCCTTCGCGCATCTTTCCAATTGGACGCTTGGATAAAAACAGTCACGGCCTTATTTTTCTCACCAATGATGGCGATATCGTTAATAAAATTTTACGAGCGAGTAATAACCATGAAAAAGAGTATGTTGTGCGCGTAAATCGACCGGTAACTTCTGAATTCATTCACAGAATATCAAATGGAGTTCCAATTTTAGAGACAACAACGAATAAATGTGCTGTTCAACAAACCGGAAAAGATGAATTTAAGATCATTTTAACGCAAGGTTTAAATCGGCAAATTCGAAGAATGTGTGAGTTTCTAGATTACCGTGTTGTATCGCTTAAAAGGATTCGAATTATGAATATTAACTTAGATATTCCGCTGGGGAAATGGCGCTACTTTTCTTCAGATGAATTGCAAGAGCTTAATCGCTTAGTTGAAACTTCAGTTAAAACATACAAAGAGGAAATAGATTCCGATACGGAATAGTTAGCAGTAACAATATGACGACAATGAAACATACGATTTTAATTTTGACCTTAGCAGTTTTTAGACTGACGAGTAGCGCACAAAAACAGAACTTTGAAATTCGAGACGACTTTAAAAAGTATTATGACAAATTTAGCGTTGAAGGTTCATTTGTTCTTTATAACCAAAAACAGGACAAATACATTTTCTACAACAAAGAGCAATCCAAGCAGACCTTTACACCAGCTTCAACTTTTAAAATTTGTAACTCTCTTATCGGACTTGAAACAGGAGTTATAAAAAACGAGAATTTTGTAATTCCATGGGACAGTGTAGTTCGACAAAATTCAAACTGGAACACCAACCACGACTTAAAGACCGCTTTCAAAAACTCTACAGTTTGGTATTATCAAGAGCTTGCAAGACGAGTTGGAGGACAACAAATGAAATACTGGCTTGAAAAAGTAAATTATGGTAACGCTGACACTACGGGCGGCTTAGATAAGTTTTGGCTTTCAGGTGGACTACGCATTTCACCCGAACAACAAATTGACTTTTTAAAACGCCTTCACGACAACCAACTTCCTTTTTCTCAACGGTCAGTTGACATTGTAAAAAACATAATGATTGCAACAGACACTTTGGACTATGTTGTAAGAGCAAAGACTGGTTGGGGTGGACAAGACAACAAAGATGTTGGTTGGTATATTGGTTACATAGAAACAAAAGACAATGTTTACTACTTTACGAATTGCATACAGTCAGAGGACTTTAATAACAAAGATTTTGCAAGCTCAAGAATTGATATTGTTTACCTAATACTTGACGACTTAAAAGTCACGAAGAAATGATGATTGCTAATGCTAACAGCAGCTACCCAAAAGGCGGGGTTTCGAGTTCCAAAGACAATTTTGTGGTTATCTAAACATTAGTTTTTCAAATCAAGTTTTGTGATAAAAGTTCCGCCCTTCGGGTAGCTGAAAACCGTTTATTTTATTTTCACCTGAATAATTTCTTGGTCTCCAGTTTTTGATACTGCTCTTCTATCAATGCAAAAACCGGGGCAGGCAATAATTTTTTCTTCGTCTACTAATACTAGTTGCTGTTCTCGTTCTAAATTCGGCACTTTTGCACTTGTTAAAACATCAGAAATTAGTTTCGAGCCTTTTAAACCAATGGCATGAATTCTATCTCCAATTTCCCATTTTCGCAATGAGATTTTACCTGAAATTTTTTCTGGATTTAAATAAAAAGTATTTTTATTAAAGTCTTTAGGGACTTCTCTAACTTCACATATTTCTATGCTCGGAAGCTTAAATTTTTG
The DNA here is from genome assembly GCA_009923965.1 of Flavobacteriia bacterium. Taxonomy (GTDB): domain Bacteria; phylum Bacteroidota; class Bacteroidia; order Flavobacteriales_D; family Crocinitomicaceae; genus UBA952. The sequence continues at coordinate 6,938 of RFSL01000003.1, forward strand.
GGTGTTTGTTGTATGAAAAACTAGGCTATCAGCTTCTCGAATTACAGAATTATATGGTCCACTTAAACTAGTCCAGCTTCTCTTATTTCCTTTTTGAGAGTTTACGAGTGCTAAAATTGCAGGTAAATTATACAGTGGGATTTCAAGCAATTTAAAAATTTCAACTAATTGATATATAGGAAGTTCATTAATTTCATTTAAACTAAATTTAGAAGTTTTAAGAATCTTTTTTCTCCATTTATCATTTTGGATTTTGTCGGTATCTAGTTGTTTTTGAAAAATATCCTGAATCAAATTAACCGATGTTGAAAGTGTTGGAATTTTAGCATTTAAAAATGGCAGGTACTCGTTTCGCCATCTATTGCGCGAGTAATCATTTTTTGCATTACTGCTATCTTCTCTCCATGGAATTTTATTTTTTTCTGCAAGTGTTTTAAGTTCCTCTTTCGGAAGACTTAAAAATGGGCGGAGATAGCGATCATTTACAGCTTTCATTCCAGATAGTCCTGACATTCCAGCTTGACGAACTAGTTGTAACCAAAAGGTTTCCATTTGATCGTCAAAATGATGTGCTAAAACAACTTTGGATTTGGGATATTTTTCACTTACTTCATTAAAAAAAGCATAGCGTGTTTTTCGTGCCTCTTGCTGAAGATTTCCACCATTTTTTTTTAAGAATTCTTTGAAGTTAACAGCGTGAACAGTAAGTGGCACTCCTATTTTTTTGCAATAATCCTGTACTAAATTTGCATCTTCAATGCTATCTATTCCTCGAAGATTATAATTTACGTGTAATACGTGTAGCTGTAATTTGAGTTTGTTTAAGACCCAAAGCAAGCACATCGAATCCAATCCGCCACTCACGGCTACAAAATAGAGTGGGGCGCTTTGTTTTTTAAAAAAATCAGTAAGAAGACCTTGAATATTAGGATTCATTGAAAGAATTTATAATTTTTCCAATTTTTGTCTGGCATTCGGCATATTCTTCTTCAGGTTCAGAAAGAATGGTAATTGCCCCACCAACTGCACAGGACAAATACTTATCTTCTTTATTGAATACCAAACTACGAATGATTACATTAAAATCAAAATCTCCATTTGGTTCTATGTATCCAATTGATCCAGCATAAATGCCGCGTGAAAAATCTTCTAGTTCATCAATATATTTCATAGCATTTAGCTTTGGAGCACCAGTCATAGATCCCATAGGAAATGTTGCACGAATAATATCTGTAAAACTTGTATTTTCTTTTACCTCGCAACTAACGGTAGAAATCATTTGGTGAACATTTTCAAAGCTGTATATTGCACATAATTCATCTACTACAACACTGTTTTTTTGAGCTATTTTCGAAAAGTCATTTCTCACCAAGTCAACAATCATTATATTTTCGCTTCTTTCTTTCTGCTTGTTTTGAAGTGTTTCTTTATTCGCCAAATCTTCTTTTTCTGAGTTTCCTCTTGCTGCAGTGCCTTTAATTGGTTGCGAAATAAGTTTATTTCCTTTTTTTTGAAGAAATCGCTCAGGACTTCCGCAAAACACTTGATGATTTTCGGTATTTAAAAAAGCAGAAAAAGGTGCTTTAGTGATATGATTGAGTTTGAAATACAGTTCAAATGGATTATTGATTTTGATGTTTTCAGCAAAATATTCTTGACAATAATTCATTTCGTAAATTTCTCCTTGTTGCAGCAAAGATTTAATTTTTAAAACGTTTTTTAAGTAATTTTCTTTATTTGTTCGAGCTGAAAATGAAATGCTTTCTGATAAAAAGGTTTCTTTCTTTTCCTGTTTAAAAAAATCATTGAGTAATTCTTCTGACTCAGATGTTTTATTTCCCTTGAGATAGTTCCGACTTCCATTTTCTATTTTTACAACATATTCTGGAACCCAAAAATTTACCAAAGGAAATCTAAGAAGATCATCATTTTTACACTGAATTAGCTCAATTTCGTTTTTTAAATTGTAGTTCAAACAACCAAAAATGTAGTTGCCTTTGTTTTCATCTAAAAAAACTTGAAGTTTTGCTAATGCAAGTTCAGATGAATCATAAATGCACGCTTCGCTTCCAAAAGTGAAAATTCCGCTGTTGTTGTTGCTGTTTAAGAAACAAATAGTTTTTTTCAAAAAATATTTTTTGTCAAATTTAAAATGAATTATTGAAGTCAGCGCTTAAAATTCTTTCTATTAACAAAAAATAGATGTCTTTGCGAACCTTTATATTCAATACTTGTTCTCAATTTTACATCACTTTTATGCATCAATGAAATTATTTCCTCTTTTCTTCTCCTTTTTCTTCACTTTTTTAAGTTTTTCTCAGACGAAATATACCTTAAGTGGCTACATAACTGATGGAAAAAATGGTGAAGTAATGGTTGGGACTAAAATCTTTATACCAAGTATAAATCAAGGTACAGTCTCTAATAATTATGGTTTTTATTCTTTGTCTGTACCATCAGGCACCTATCAAGTAGAATTTAGAACAGGAGTTTACGCTATTGAAGTCAGAAGTCTTGACTTGACTAAAAACTTAGTTTATAATCTTGAAATTGGAGCTGATGCTGTTCAAAACCTAAACGAGGTAGTTATTAACGGAAAAAAAGGTGAAAACACTAATTCTACAAAGATGGGACAAGTAGAATTAGAAATGGAGAACATTAAAACGTTGCCAGCTTTTATGGGAGAGGTTGATGTCATAAAAATTATTCAATTACTTCCTGGAGTCTCATCTGTTTCTGAGGGCGGACAGGGATTTTATGTGCGTGGCGGTGGTCCCGACCAAAATCTTGTTTTATTAGATGAAGCAGTTGTTTACAATGCAGCACATCTCTTTGGTTTTTTCTCTGTTTTTAATTCCGATGCCGTAAAAAGTGTTTCGCTCACAAAAGGTGGAATGCCTGCTAATTTTGGCGGTAGACTTTCTTCTGTACTTGAAGTAAACATGAATGAAGGAAATAACAAGCAATTTAAAGTAACGGGTGGTATTGGTGCTATTTCTTCTCGTTTGACAGTTGAAGGACCCATTGTTAAAAACAAAGGTTCTTTTATCATTTCAGGTCGCAGAACCTATATTGATGTTTTAGCGAAAGCATTAATTCCAGATACATCTCCTTTTGCAGGTTCTGGTTATTTTTTTTATGATTTGAATTTAAAAATGAATTACACGCTAAGTAAAAAAGACCGAGTTTTCTTGAGTGGATATTATGGAAAAGATGTTTTTTCTTTTGCTAATAAAAACAGTGATTTTGGTGTTCAAATGCCATGGGGAAATGGCATTGCAGCACTCCGTTGGAATCATTTGTTCAGCAGTAAATTATTCATGAATCTTACAGCTACAGCCACAGATTATAAATTTCAATTTATTTCAAATCAAGATCAGTTTCGATTTGGCCTAACATCTGGAGTTAGAGATATCGGATCAAAATTAGATTTCTCCTATTTTCCTAATACGAAACACAAAATAAAGTTCGGCGCAAACTATATTTTTCATACGTTTACACCATCAAGTGTCTCAGCACAATCTGATAGCGTTGTCTTTGATACAGGAAGCCCACAGCAATTATTTTCTCATGAGGAAGCACTTTATTTCTTGGATGAATTTGATGTAAATGAAGCATTGAAATTTAATGTAGGATTACGCTATAGCATGTATCAGCAAGTCGGACCTTTTACTCGTTATATTAAAGGCGGAATAGGCTCACAAGACACAGCAATTAATTACGCACCTGGAAGTTTAATAAAAAATTATCAAGGATTTGAACCTCGTTTATCTATGCGTTGGATGTTACCCGATAAAAGTTCCATAAAAGCAGGTTATGCTTATAATTATCAATATGTCCATTTAACATCTTTGAGTGCTGTTTCTCTACCAACAGATATTTGGTTTCCCTCTACTGATAAAGCAAAACCACAAACTGGTTGGCAAGGTTCTGTTGGATATTTCAAGAATTTTAACGATGATAAATGGGAAACTTCGGTGGAAATTTATTACAAGGGAATGAATAATTTAATAGAATATAAAGAAGGTGCTTTGCCGGGAGATAATATAAATGATAATACAGATAATCTCTTGGTTTATGGAAAAGGTTGGGCCTATGGTATAGAATTTTTTGTAAAGAGAACAGTTGGTAAATTTACAGGGTGGATTGGTTATACCTGGTCGAAAACAGAACGAAAATTCCCGGATTTAAATCAAGGAAATATTTATCCTGCAAAGTATGATAGAAGACATGATTTAAGTATCGTTGGAACCTATAAATTAAATGATCGTTGGACTTTTAGTTCTGCATTTATATTCGCCACTGGAAATACCTTGACATTACCAACTTCGTGGTATGTTCAAGAACAAAACTTATTATTGAATTATGGTGCACGTAACTCTACACGAATGGCTCCTTATCATAGATTAGATATTTCTGCAACATGGTATGATAAAGCTTTTAAAATGAAAACTGATGAAGTGACAGGAAAACAAATTCAGGTTAAAAAGAAATTTCGGCAAAATTGGGCTTTTTCTGTTTACAATGTTTATAACCGAGCGAATCCATTTTTCTTGTTCGTTGATCAAGATGGAAAATTACTAGATGGAGATTTTAAGTTAGCGGTAAAACAAGTTTCGCTATTTCCAATAATACCTAGTGTGACATGGAATTTTGAATTTTAAATAAAACAAAATATGACGTCTTTTATTCAGAAAATAGCTTTTTTATCATTTCTAATTATGGGACTAAATTCTTGTTCCAAGGAAGTTAAAATTGACATACCTGGTTTTGATGAACAAATTGTAATTGATGGTTCAATTGAAACAGGAACACCAGCAATTATTTTTTTATCAAACTCTAAAGATATTTATGCTCCAACAGATATTAATTCTTATTTAAATGGATTTATTTCTGGAGCAACTGTAACAGTATCAAATGGAACGATTACCGATACTTTAACGGAGATATGTACTGATAATCTTCCAGCAGGTTTTGAATCCATTGCTGCAGCATTTTTTGGACTTCCTATAGAACAATTAGTTAATTTACATCTGTGCGCCTATGTCTCTATTGGATTAGTTGGTGAAGTTGGAAAAACATACACTTTGAAGGTAATTCACAATAATAAAACTTATACATCTTCAACGAAAATAGAAAATCCAACGGCCTTAGACAATCTATTTTGGAGAGAGCAAGTTAATCTTCCGGGATATGGTTTTTCTTGGGCGAAAATAACAGATTCTCCTGTAATGGGAGATGCATATCGCTGGGAAGTTAAGAATATTAGCGACGGTTCTTTTTCAAAACCATTTCAACCGTTTACGGACGATCGTTTTTACAATGGTAAAACTTTTGAGTTTTCAGTTGAAAATCCCATGAGTTTTAAAGATACAACAATTGAAAATCAATACAAGGGATATTATAAATTAGGTGATACAATTGTTGTTAAATTCTCTAAACTTGGAAAAAAAGAATACCAATTTTTTGAGAAAAAATACAATCAAATTTTTTCTGGTGGAAATCCATTTGCGACTCCAACGAATATTCCATCAAACATTGAAGGTGGAGCTCTTGGAATTTGGGCTGGTTTTTCACCTTGGTACGATACGCTTATTTGCGTCCCATAAATTTTTAATGTTGTCGAATGTGCCCTTTTTGATTCTCGAGAATTTCTAAAGTCCACAAATAATTGCCAATGAAATGGCTACCAAGGTAGCCCATTCTTTTTTGAAGTTCCATTGGGAAATAAACATGCTCTTTTGAACTCAATCCCTGAATATTACTCTGTGGAGCAATTCCATCTTGCAGACAGGCAGGAGCCTTATTTTTTGCACTTAAATTACAGCCATAATGAACAATATCCTTCCATTCTGAAACTTTCACTTTACCAGCTTCTGCGTTTTCGGGAGCAATAATATAAAAGCCACCAAAATTTATTTTCCCCCGTAATTCATTTAAAATCCCTAATGAATAAGCAAATCCCATACTATGTGCAACAATGAATAGTGTATCATTTTTTGATTGATTGGGAAGTTCATTTAAAATTTGCTTTAGATTTTTACCTGCAATCTCACCATTTTTTTTTCGTAATGCAAATCCATCAACATTACTTTTTGTTGCAAGAAGTTCATAGCTGTTTACTTTCTGTTTTGTTGCATTTTCTGAGAATTTACAATGATGTTTATTTAAATTTTTACAAGGTTTTGGATAAATAACGGAATTAGTTGAAAAATTAAGAATTGACCGATGATTTGATGTAGCTACAGAATGATGACCGTCGGCATACCAAATATTATCTGCATTTAAACGAGCTTGAAAAAGTAAATCAATTTCACTCCAAGGTCGCCAATAACTATATCGATCAAAATTAAAAAGATGATTTTCCGAATTTGGATATTCTAAGCCTTTTTGCTTAATGTCATCCATATTTTTTTCAAAGTCATTGCTAATTGAAACTGGACGGTAACCATTAACAAAAACTAAAATTCGCTTAATTGGATCTTTTTGAAGAATGTGATGGGTTATTTCTATTCCCAGATGATTATAAATACGCTCCGAAACTATTTCACCCTGCTTATTTTTATTACGGATGACAATATAATGCGTGGAAGCAGGCAACTTAATTTGCTTTCCTTTTAATTTTAAAGTGTTTGATGAGCGATAAAATTTCATTTTTGTTGGAGAGGTCTGATAAAAATACAAGACTTTAAAGCCTTTTTGAATCAAATAATTTTTTTTGGTTTTAATGTAAATTTGACTTTGAATTTCAGTTGTTTCTTCTGAAGCAAAGAGAGCAGTATTTTTATGATTAGCTATTAATTCTGTTAATTGATAGTTGTTTAAAGCGGCTATTTTATGCGATTTGAGATAACTATTTCTATAGTAGTAATTTACTGCTAAAAAGGAACTGTAAATGAGAAGAATTCCGATACCCCAAATGACAAGTTTTACTAGTCTAAACGACATCCGTTGAACAAATGCACTTTTAGTGATTTTTAGATTTATTTTTCTTCGAAAAAATATGAGCAATAAAAGTGTAAGGGAAATGACTGTCAAATGAGCAATACAAATTTGCTTTTGAAACACTAAAAATTGAGGTTTGAAAAACCAATTTGAAATATCCAAATAGCGAAAAACAGCATTTGTTTTGTAAGGCCTAATAATAGCATTCAAAGGATTTAAAGAATCTATGCTTATTTCTTTGTTTTTATTTTCTTTCCAGAAATAATATGCAACAAGGCCGTTATTTGTTCTTACAAATTCATAATCGTCATAAATTCCAAAATGAAGTGGGTTTTTCCGTAGTTCTAAGCATTGTTTCCAGCTTAAAAACAAATTTGGAATACTATCTTGCGCTAATGAATCCTTCTCCGGTTTTATTCCAAATGAATGCAGTAGTTCTTCTGCAATTGAAGAAGATAGGTTTCCTGAAGGCGAAGGAATTGAGAAACCATTAAGTGCTGGATTGTTAAATCCGGGTATTACAAAAACATAAAAAGCATTTGGTTCTCTATTTTTAAATGAGCTAAAATAGCTATCTCTTATTGTTTTCATTTGTTCTGAAAAGCGATTTCCATCAGAACTTGGATTAGCCCATTTTTCTTTAGATTTAGTGTTAAATTCAGCTAAAATATATGGGGTTAACTGAATTTTTGCTTTTTGGAAATAGGAGGGGAGAAGATTTACTTCTGCTCGTTTTAATTTTATGCCTACTGGAATTATATAGATATTTATTTTTTTTGTAGAAAAAGCGAGCGAATCGAAATAAAGTGAATCGCTATCTTGACTCAATAAAACCTGATTCGATAGTAAGCATGTTATAAAACATGAAATCAATAGGTTTAATTTCATTCGCGATTTTTAAATGAGCACTATAAATGCATAAAACTCTTTTTTGCTAATAATTCATCATTTGATTCTCTGTAATCTGGATCGTCAACACAACAGTCTACTGGGCAAACTGCAGCGCATTGAGGTTCATCATGAAATCCAACACATTCTGTGCATTTATCATGCGTTATATAATAGACATCTAAATTTACTGGTTCAAAAGCATTGTCCGCTAAAATCTCATCACCATTTAAAGTGGAAATTATTCCTTTTAAACTTGTGCCATCGGAATATTTCCATTCGGCACCACCTTCATAGATTGCATTATTAGGACATTCAGGTTCGCAAGCCCCGCAATTAATACATTCATCGGTAATCATTATGGCCATATCTCTACTATTTAACTGCAAATATAAACATGCTTTGTGATTCTTTTGTTTTCTATTCATAAAAATAAGAACATTCTTATCTTTGCATCGTGAATAAAGATAGAATTATCAGTGCTTTTGCTCAACTTGGGAAAATAATGAAATGCTTGGGTCAAAACCATGCAATTTCAGATTTTGAATTGGGAATTACACCCTTAGAATTTGAAAACCTTAATAGTTTAATAAGTCGTCAAGTTCATCACAATGGTTGGTTTTCTGAAGACATGGTCCGTAAAGCATTCTGTTCCTTAGCTGATATGTTAGAAAAAGAAAAATTGGAGGCTTGGGCAAAGAACTATAAATTCAATGAAAAACCCTTGACTGTTGCAGTTATAATAGCTGGAAATATCCCTCTAGTTGGATTTCATGATTTTTTGTGTGTCCTCCTTTCTGGAAATAGAATCCTTTGTAAGTTGAGTTCAGAAGATAAATTATTACTTCCTGCACTAGCTAAAGTATTAATTCATTTAGATTCTGATTTTGAAGAGTATATTTCTTTTTCAGAAGGTAATATTTCAAATTTTGATGCTGTAATTGCTACTGGAAGCACAAATTCATTGGATCATTTTATTCAGTATTTTTCAAAATGTCCACATTTATTTCGCGGCAGTCGAACTTCTTTGGCAGTAATAACAGGAAATGAATCAGACGAGGAATTAGTCGAATTAGGGAAGGATTTATTTCACTATTATGGTCGTGGTTGTCGGAATGTTTCGCATCTTCTTCTTCCAGAAAATTATAGTCTGAATCGAATTTTTGAAGCCATTGTAAGCTATGGAGAAGTAGTTAACAATAAAAAATACGGTAATAACTATGATTATTACAAATCCATTCATTTGATGAACTTGGAAAAGTTTTTAGATAATAACTTTGTATTAGTAAAAGAAAGCCAAGAATTATTTTCTCCGCTTGCAATGATTTATTATTCATTTTACAGCAATGAAAATGAGGTAAAAGATTTCATTTCTAAGCATGAAGGAAGTATACAATGTATTGTAGGCTCTAATTTTATACCTTTTGGCAAAGCACAAGCGCCAGGTTTAGCAGATTACGCTGATACTATTGATACGATGGAGTGGCTTATTAATTTGAGAGTTTAAAAATTTATTTTAGTACTAGTCATGGGGGTTAATATAATCGCATCTTACTCACATAAATTTGCTTGCTTTTGGTCTTTTTCAGTAATTTTTAGCACTTTTTAGTAGTTTCCAGCCCAAAAATAAAGCCATAAAAAAACCCAGTAAAGTATTATCTTTACTGGGTTTTTTATTGTGGGGGTTGACGGGTTCGAACCGCCGACCCTCTGCTTGTAAGGCAGATGCTCTGAACCAGCTGAGCTAAACCCCCGATATTAGCGTTTGCAAATATAGCATTTTTTTTAAAGTATCTTTTAAAAACTAAAAAATTATTGCGCTGTTTTCAGTTCTTCAATTTTATTTAAAACATCGTCTAATCCTTCTTTAAATTTTTCAAAATCTTCTTTGTATAGGAAAATCTTATGTTTTTCAAAGCTTCCATCGCCATCCTCGCTGAATATTTTCTTGCTTTCCGTTAGAGTGATATACAAATCATTTCCTTTGGTAGCTTTGATATCAAAAAAATAGGTTCTTTTTCCTGCTCTAACTGCTTTTGAATAAATTTCATTTTGTTCACTGCTCATACGATCTTAGTTTTCTTAATTCAAATATGCTATTTTTTTATGAGTTAGACAAATAAAAAAAAACATGAAACAAAATTAATCATATTTCGTATGTTAAATGTTAACAAAAATAAACTCAAGGGCTTGAAATTCAGATTGTTTTTTCTTTTTTTTATAATTATAATGAGTTCTTGCTCATCTATTTTGGATAGAGAGCATGTTGGAATTGATTTAAAAGAGATTAAGAAAAAAGGCAAGCTCACTGTTCTTATAGAAAATTCTTCGCTTTCTTTCTTTGAATACCGCGGAAAAAAACTTGGTTTTGAATACGAGATACTAGATTCATTTGCAAAATCTATCCATCTTCCCTTAGAATTAAAGGTAGTGTCAAATTCCAGAGATTTTTTTCGCTTATTAAATGATGGTGAAGGAGATATTTTAGCTGCTAATTTGGCCGTTTCTCTAGCGGATAAAAAAATAATTAATTATTCTGAACCATTTTATTTTACAGAGCAGGTATTGGTGCAGCGTCAAGAAGAAACTCTAGCGAAAGAGCCTCTCGATCTAATCGAAAAAAGTATTTACGTACGAAAAAATTCATGCTTTGAAAAGAGATTAAAAAGTATTCAAGAAGAGATTGGATCAAAAATAGGTGTAAAAACATTCGAGAATGACCCTATTACTGAAGATTTAATTGAAAAAGTGGCAAATGGGGAGATAAATTACACACTGGCTCACGAAAATTTAGCTCGGATAAGTAAGGAGTTGCATCCTAATTTGAAT
>RFSL01000021.1 GCA_009923965.1 Flavobacteriia bacterium
CCTCTTTTGGGGGATGTCAAGTACTTTCCTGGACGACGAAGTTTGCCCATTTTTTCTTTTCGGTCCAAAATTCAAAGTGCCGTGTTTGGAAGAGGAGGAGGACGAAGTGTAACTGATGATCAGCAACAGCGACAAAGTGAAGGAGAAGAAGAAGGAGGGGGGCGTACTTTAGTCCTTATTGGTCAAACAGGCAGCGGAAAAACAACGCAGTTGCCCCAGTACTTGTGCGAGTTGATGATTAAATCATCTTCGTTCACACATAATAAAAAGCATGGATTAAACTCGTGTTCCTATGGTGAAGAAAAAGAAAGGGTAGAAACATCAACTGAAAACATAGTTGAACTTACCGATTCACAATTAAGAAACTCTACTATTGAAATAGGGAAAATTGAACAAAAAACAATTTCGTCTTTGCTTAAAGTGAATGGGAAAATTGATGTGCCACCTCAAAACATGGTTTCCATAAGTGTTCCGCTTGGTGGTTATCTCAAATCAACCAAACTTTTAGAAGGTATGCACATTAGCAAAGGTGAAATAATTGCAGTAATGGAAGACCTACAATACATACAGTTGCAACAAGATTACCTCACAGCCAAAGCTCATTTCAGTTATTTAGAAAAAGAATTTCAGCGACAAAAAGAATTAAATGAAAGCAAAGCAAGTAGCGATAAGGTTTTTGAGAACGCACAAGCTGAGTATCTTACACAAAAAATATTGATAAAATCTTTGTCTGAAAAACTAAAATTAATTAGTATCAATCCAGATAACTTAAACGAAAATAAAATTTCACGGAGTATCAATATCTACTCTCCAATAGACGGTTTTGTTTCTTCCATAAAAATGAATATTGGTAAATATGTAAGTCCCTCTGATGTATTATTTGAATTAGTAAACCCTGTCGATATTCATTTGGCTTTAACCGTTTTTGAAAAGGATTTAGACAAACTTTTTATAGGGCAGAAAATTATTGCTTACAACAATTATAATTACAATAAAAAATTCAATTGCGAAATTATTTTTATCGGTAAATACATTTCAGCCGAAAGAGCTGTAATTGTTCATTGCCACTTTGAGCAATACGATAAAACGCTAATCCCAGGAATGTATATGAATGCAGAAGCTGAAGTTTCAACCAACAAGGCATTTGTAATTCCAAATGATGGCTTAGTTCGCTTTCAAGGGAAACAATATGTTTTCACACAAACCGAACCAAACAAGTATAAAATGCAGGAAGTTATTACTGCAAATAATGAAAACGGTTTCACGCAAATTTCCTTTCCCGACAACACAGAAATGAGAAATAAAACTTTCGTAGTTAAAGATGCTTACACGCTACTGATGAAAATGAAAAATACTGAAGAGGAATAATTTAGGCTCTAATTTCTTGTCGGTTTGCTGTAGAAGCAAATATTCTTTACTGTTTTTCGTCTGATTAAAGCCTTAAAATATTTTTAAGAAAAAAGGTAATAGCTTTATCAAATTTTATTTAAGGTAAATACCTAAAAAGTGGAGTCTAATAATTTATTTGAAGTCGGTTTCTTTATTAAAATTTTTGAATATTGAATATTTGAGTAACAAAAAAAGCCCCATTGACGAGGCTTTTAATGATTTGTGGTCCCACTTGGAATCGAACCAAGCACCTACTGATTATGAGTCAGTTGCTCTAACCGAATGAGCTATAGGACCATATTATCCGAAGATAACATTCAAATTCATTAAAGTCCTAAAGCGGATTCGGAAAGCTAAAGGACCTCTAACAAGCGCAAAAATAATCATTTCAAGCAATTTGAAAGAATTTCTTTAAGAAATTTTTTTTTCAGCACGCAGTAAAGTCATCCACAGCATGCCAAATAAAATTGTTGCAAAAACCAAATGAGAGATTTGTACAATACCGGGCATGTCAACATAAGCCAATAAAACGCCACTTGCTAACTCAACTGCTAAAATTATATAGGCATTTCTAAGAATAAGAAATTTTTGGTTTTTATGGTTTTTCCACGCTATAAAAGTCAGCATGATAAGAACTAGCCACGAAAAACTTCGGTGAATATAAAAAGGCAAACCCAGCTTGTCTGTCCAGGTATTTTTATCAAAACCTTGCTTTGTGAGCACATCGATGGATTCGCGAACTTGCGTGCCTAAAAACATTTGATAGAAGGTAATTAAAAATACAGTTAGTACTAAAGTCCACAGCAACTTATTCATCGGGAAAGTCTTTTGCTGAGATGGGCTGACTATGCGAACAATATAAATTTGAATCGCAATAATTACAAGGGCTAAAAGTAAATGAACGGTAATGGTCCACGGCACTAGGTTTGTTGCAACAACAATAGAACCAAACCATGCTTCAATGGCAATTAAAATCAAATTCAAAGCTGAGAAATATATCAGTTTACTTTTTCTGTAGTAAAACAGGAACCAAAAAAAGCCAAGAAGCAACATATTTCCAGCTAAAAATCCAAGTAAGCGATTGAGGTATTCTACCCAGGTTTTATTCGCATTAAAAGATTCCTCTAAATAAACACTTGGATCATTTTTTATTTTGGTGGCGGTACTTTCGAAACCAAGAACACTTAAAAAGCTACAAAATTTCTCGACTTTTTTCTGGCGTTGAACTAAATAAACTTCCCGGTAATTACTCGGTAAACTTGTTATTTCTGTTGGTGGAATCCATTTCCCAAAACATTTTGGCCAATCAGGGCAACCCATTCCACTTCCTGTAACTCGAACAAAACTTCCTGCAACTACAACAAGGTAAATAAGAATTAAAGAAACCCAATTGAAACGGATAAATAATTTGGAGAAAAGCATGTGCAAATTTAAGGATATTTTAACCAATAGATTTAAAAATTACAAGCATTAATGATTGCTTTTTTTGATTAAAAATCAAAATCGTATCTTTGTTACTTATTTTGAAAGATGACTTTAAATCCTCTCACAGCTATTTCTCCTATTGACGGACGCTATCACGCGAAAACAAAAAAATTAGCTGAATATTTCTCTGAATTTGGACTTATTCGTTACCGCGTGCAAATCGAAATAGAATACTTCATTGCCTTGAGTCAAACTGAGATTCCTATTTTCAAAAACTTTCCAGTGAATAAATTAGCTGATTTAAGAGCGATTTATCTCAATTTCACAGAGGAAGACGCAAATTGGATTAAAAACTCTGAGAAAATAACAAACCACGATGTTAAAGCCGTGGAATATTTCTTAAAAGATAAAATGAAATCCCTTGGACTTGTATCTTTCCTTGAATATATTCATTTTGGATTGACATCACAAGACATTAACAATACAGCAATTCCTTTATCTTTAAAAGAAGGCATTCAAAAAATTTATTTGCCGCAGATTCATGATTTGATTGCTATTTTAAATCGCTACAAGCAAGAATGGAAAGAAATTCCAATGTTGGCAAAAACACATGGGCAAGCAGCAACACCATCACGTTTAGGAAAAGAAATTCAAGTTTTTAGTGAGCGCATAGAAAATCAATTAAAACAACTAGAGCAAATACCCTATTCCGCAAAATTTGGAGGAGCTACAGGTAATTTTAATGCACATTTTGTTGCTTTCCCAGAAATTGACTGGGTACTTTTCGCAAATAATTTTGTAAATTCTACACTGGGACTTTCAAGAAGTAAAACCACAACACAGATTGAGCATTACGATAATCTTGCGGCACTTTTTGATTGTTTAAAGCGCATAAATACAATTATTTTAGATTTAAACCGCGATATGTGGACCTATATATCCATGGATTATTTCAAGCAAAAATTGAAAGATGGCGAAATTGGATCTTCAGCTATGCCACACAAAGTAAATCCGATTGATTTTGAAAATTCTGAGGGAAATATTGGCCTTGCAAATGCAGTATTCGAACACCTATCGTCAAAATTACCCGTTTCTCGTTTACAAAGAGATTTAACCGATTCTACCGTTCTCCGAAATATTGGTGTTCCACTTGGACATACTTTAATTGCCTTAGAGTCTTGCATCAATGGCTTGAATAAATTAGTAATCAATGAAATCAAAATAGCCGAAGATCTAGAAAATAATTGGGCGGTTGTTGCAGAAGCCATTCAAACAATTCTAAGAAGAGAAGGATTTGAAAAACCGTATGAAGCACTCAAAGAATTAACACGTAAAAACGAAAAAATAAGCAAAGAATCCGTTCATGCTTTTATCGATGCTATTCCTGTTGAAGAAAAAATAAAAAATGAATTGAAATTAATTAGCCCTCACAATTACTTGGGTATACAACTTGTAAAATAAATGAAAAAAGCGCTGGTCTTTTTTATTTTTCTTGCCTCTCTCTCTAAAATATATAGTCAGGAATTACCGATACTATGGGGCGAATCCCAAAAAAGCTCTGGTTCCTTAATCGACATTTTACCTAAAAACACGAAGGACTTTGTTACTTTACGATGGTCAGGAGGAAATACTTTTGGTAGCTATAAGTTAAATAATTTAACAGATTTAACTTTCCTTGAAGAAAAAAAAATGAAGCTAAAGACGCAATCTGGAATTGGCACATTTGAAACAAGCTATTTTTTTGGAAATAAAACCTGTGTATTTCTTTCTGATTTCGCAAGCAATAGAATGATGATTTTTCTTCAAAAATATAACGATTACTTAGATCCTGAGGATGAACCAATACTAATGGCAGATTACGAGAATAGAAAATTTAATGCACATCCAAATTTTCAAATTGTTAAATCAAATAACAATAAATTCATTTCTATTTTTTGGCAAATACCGGGCAAATTTTCTAATAGCGATGCCTATGGCTATAAAATTTTTGATGCCGATTTTAAAGAAGTTCAATCGGGAGAATACGCCCTTCCTTTTGATGGAAACTTAACAATAATAACAAATTATCACCTTACGAATAATGGTGAATGCTTGATAAGCTTAACGGAATTTATTAAGCCTGTTGATCGTTTATTTATTAATAACAATTCGAATTTTAAGGCTGTTCATGTATACAAGTTAAAAAACAATATTCTGAAAGAATTTTCCTTAGAATTAGAAGGAATGAGAATTGAAGAAATGCAACTAGGATCAAATGATAGCTCTTCATACAATCTTATCGGAATTTATGCAAAAGGAAATTCCTATAAATCTTTCGGTATTTTTTCCCTTCAAATTGATGCACAAAAAGATAGTCTAAGCTCTTCAGCTTTTATTCCATTAAATACTATTTCTGCAGGCGATAAATGGGCAGATAACGATCAAAATAACAGACAAGGATTTGGAAGAAATATAACATCGTATAACCCGGATAATTATACTTACAAACTCCGAGATGTATTCACACTAAATGATGGCTCTATTCTCGGTTCTATTGAACAATATTATATGTATCGCAGAGTAAGTACTGACTATCGATCAGGTGTTTCATCTTCGGTGAATTACTATTATTATGATGATATAATAGCATTTAAAATAAATGATAAAAATAATTTGGACTGGGAAACGCGCATTAAAAAATCGCAAGTGTCTGTAAACGACCATGGGGCTTATAGTTCCTACAGTTCTTTTTATACAGATTCTTCTTTTTGCTTTGTATTTAATGACAACTCTAATAATTACGATGAGTTTGGAATCTATACAAGAGGTAATTCAAAGCCTTTAAGTAATAATTTTTCACGCCAAAGAAACACTTCAGCTATCTGCCAATTAAATAAAAAAGATGGGGAAAATACTAGAAAAATTCTTCTTAATAAAAAGGACTTGAATGCGCTAATCGTTCCTAAAGCCTTTAAACTTGATATTGCAAACCAAGAATTGTTACTTTATGCACTTCAAGGATATAAAGAGAAATTTGGAATCTTAAAATTGAATACAAAAAAATGAAGTATTACTGCTATATAATTTTTCTAGCTGGACTATTAATTTCCTGTGATCAAAAACCAAGTTCTTTGGAAACAAGCACAGAAAAACTAGCTGATTCATCGTTTGACAATCATAGTTATTCCAATTTGAGTGCAATTCATACAACACACCTTGATTTAGAACTTGAAGTAAATTTTGAAAATAAAACAATTTATGGCGTTGCACGACACACTATGAAGAATAACAATGCAGATACCGCAATCTTTGATATCAATGGATTATTAATTCAAAAAGTCACACTTGGAACAAAGAGCAATGAAAAAGAAACAGATTTTGTAATTGGAAATATGGATAAAGACTCCATACTTGGTCAACCCTTATTAGTAAGAACTGATAGTAGTACTGAGCAAATAAATATTTATTATCAAACGACAGAATATTCTAATGCACTTGATTGGCTAGATTCTAATTTAACATCCTCCAAAACAAAGCCATTTTTATACACACAAGGACAAGCAATTTTAACAAGAACATGGATTCCCATTCAAGATTCTCCTTCAAATAGAATAACCTATTCAGCAAAAGTAACTGTGCCGAAAGACTTAATGGCAGTTATGAGTGCTAAAAATACAAAAAATAAAAGCGTTGATGGTCATTACTTCTTTGAAATGAAAAAGCCAATTCCATCTTACTTAATTGCGCTAGCAGTTGGTGATTTAAGTTATCAATCCTTAGGTCCAAATACGGGCTTTTATTGCGAACCAGAATTAGCAAAGGCCTGCTTGTATGAGTTTCAAGATTTACCTAAAATGATGCAAGCTGCAGAAAAAATATACGGAAAATACCAATGGGATCAATACGATTTACTAGTTCTGCCCTACTCTTTTCCTTTCGGAGGAATGGAAAATCCGATGTTGACCTTTGTTAATCCAACAATTATAACAGGAGATAGAAGTTTAACATCTGTTGTAGCGCATGAATTAGCACATTCGTGGTCTGGAAATTTAGTTACTAATCGTACTTGGAATGACTTTTGGTTAAACGAGGGTTTTACAGTATATTTTGAACAAAGAATCATGGAAGAACTTTATGGAAAAGACGTATCCGACATTCTCGCTGCAGTTGAATTCTATGAATTACAAGATGAATTAAAAACAATAGCCAATTCTAAATATCCCGAAGATAGCCGCTTATTTCTAGATTTAAAAAATCGAAATCCAGATGATGGAATGACAGATATTGCGTATGTAAAAGGTGCCTTCTTTCTAAAAACATTAGAGCAAAAAGTTGGTCGCAAAAAATTTGATGTTTTTATTCAATCCTATTTTGAGAAACATGCATTTAAAACAATAAATTCTGATGAGTTTATTCGTTATTTAGATAAAAATCTTTTGTCTAATGAAGAAGTTAAATTCAACCATTTAGACTGGATTTACAAGGAAGGCTTGCCAAAAAACTGTATTCAAATACAGTCTAATCGTCTAGATAACATGAAAATATTAGCGAATGATTTCTCACAAGGTAAAGCTATATTTAAAACAAAGATTCGCTATGAAAAAATTAGGGTTAAAGGAAAAAATCGCCGCAAAAAAATAATAGAACACTTAAAAAGAGAAGACCATATTGTACAAGAATGGCAAACTTTTATTCGGGCGCTTCCTAAAAGTATTTCAAAAGAACAACTTAAAATAATTGATATTAACCTTGGATTTAAAAAATGTGGAAATTCTGAAATAATGACAGAATGGTTTACAAAGGCGCTAGAAAATAATTATACCGAAATAAATGGTGAGATTGAACGTTTTCTCAAAAAAGTAGGAAGAAGGAAATACTTAGTTCCAATCTATAAAGCAATGAATAAAGTAAATCCTCAATTAGCAAATCAGATTTTTGAGAACTCAAAAAATCAATACCATGCAGTTTCTCGAAATTCGATTGAAGAGCTACTTAAGGAAGTTAATTAATTAGCAAGTTCACTCATAAAACGAATACGTATCAGACGTAATTCCTCTTCTGTGTAAACACCATCAAATTCTCGATAAGCTGCCTCTATATCATCAGTTTCCGACTCCGTGAAATACTCAAAAACTTCGTTTTGATCAGTACTTTCCAATAAAGTATTAATGTAATAATTGATGTTAACACGAGTTCCAGAATTAACAATTGACTCAATTTCATCAAGTAATTCACCAAAACTTTTTCCTTGAGAATCTGCAATATCCTCCAATGGAAGTTTACGGTCAATATTTTGAATCAACTGAACCTTCAAAACAGATTTATTTACTAATGTTTTTACAACCATGTCTTGCGGTCGTTCAATTTCATTATCTTCAACATAATTGGCAATCAGAGCAACAAATGGTTCCCCATAACGCTGAGCTTTTCCTGTTCCGACTCCCTGTATATTTGTCAGCTCCTCGACTGTAATTGGATACTGAAAACACATATCTTTTAGTGAAGGTTCTTGAAAGATTACAAATGGCGGAATTCCCTTTTCCTTAGATAGCGATTTGCGCATATCAACGAGTAAAGAATATAAAGTTTCATCAAATGCAGCTCCTTTCCCACCCATTTCAATAGCAGAATCATCGTCATCTGTATTGGAAAAATCATGCTGCTTAATTAATTGAAAGGATTTTGGAGATTTGATAAATTCTTTTCCTTGGTCTGTTAATTTCAGCGTTCCAAATGTATCGATGTCCTTGCTAATAAGACCAGCAACTGAAACTTGTCTGATAACGGAATTCCAAAAATGCTCATCTTTCTCTTTCCCAATTCCAAAGCTTGGAAATAAATCATGCTTGTATTGTTTAATGTCTGCTGTAACATGGCCGGATAAAAAAGCACAATAATGTTTTGCTTTTTGTGTTTCTTCCAGCACAGAAATAGCATTTAATAACATTAATACATATTCTTGACCCTCTGTCCGTTCTCGTGGATTTTTACAATTATCACAATTTTTGTTGCATCCTTTTTCATCGAAATATTCACCAAAATAATGCAAGATAAATTTTCTTCGACATACGGATGTTTCTGAATAAGAAACAATTTCATTCAATAATTGTCTGCCTATTTCTTGCTCAGTAACAAGTTTTCCTTGAAGGAATTTTTCTAATTTTTCAATGTCTTTATAGCTATAAAAAGCCAAACATTCTCCTTCTCCTCCGTCTCTTCCTGCACGACCAGTTTCTTGGTAATAACTTTCCAATGATTTTGGAATATCATGGTGAATTACAAAACGTACATCTGGCTTGTCAATTCCCATTCCAAAGGCAATAGTTGCAACAATTACTTCAATATCTTCCATGAGGAACATATCTTGATGTTTTCCGCGTGTATGAGCGTCTAAACCCGCGTGATATGGCAAGGCATTAATTCCATTCACCTGAAGTAACTCCGCGATTTCCTCTACTTTTTTTCTGCTTAGGCAATAAATAATTCCACTTTTACCTTTATGCTTGCGTATGAATTTTATTATTTCTTTCTCAACTTCTCGCTTAGGGCGAATTTCATAGAATAAATTATCGCGATTGAAAGAAGATTTAAAAACATCCGCATCCAACATATTTAAATTCTTCTGAATATCATATTGAACTTTTGGCGTGGCAGTTGCTGTTAAAGCAATAATTGGAACATTTGATATTTTTTCAAAAATTTCTCTTAATCTTCTGTATTCGGGTCGAAAATCATGGCCCCACTCCGAAATACAATGCGCTTCATCTATTGCGAAAAAAGAAATATTGACAGATGTTAAAAATTCAATGTTTTCTTTCTTTGTCAGAGATTCAGGTGCGACATAAAGCATTTTTGTCTTGCCATTTGTAATATCTAATCGAACTTGTTGGAGTTCTGATTTTGATAGCGAAGAATTCATAAAATGCGCTATACTCTCTTCATCACTCACATTTCGGATAGCGTCAACTTGATTTTTCATCAAGGCAATTAAAGGAGAAACGATAATAGCAGTTCCTTCTAATAACAAAGCTGGTAACTGATAACACATCGACTTACCACCTCCTGTTGGCATGATGACAAAACTATTTCTGCCACTTAAAACGTTATCAATTATAATTTTTTGTTCACCTTTAAAGGTGTCGAAACCAAAATACTTTCTAAGCGAAGCTTTCAAGTCAATATTTTGACTTTCTTTAGAATTAATTGTAATGTACTCTTCCATTGATGTAATAACAAAATTCGATAGGAACTTGTTTACTATAAATGTAGATAAAATTTATGAGTTAAAGCTAGAGATTTATCAAAAAAATGAAAATATCATTAAACATTTAGAAAAAGGGCTACAACAATTAGCCATTTATAGCAACAACCTCCAAAACCTCGGGCAAATGTTGCTTCAATAAATTTTCAATTCCGCCCTTTAAAGTTGCAGTTGATGAAGGACAACCGGCGCAAGAGCCTTTTAAAAGAACTGTAACTTTTCCATCTTGAAAACCAAGAAAATCAATCGCACCACCATCATTTTCAACCGCTGGACGAACATACTGATCTAAAAGTGCTTTTATTGGGTCGTCAAAATCACTCGCATTGAATTCAATAGGACTTTCATCTGAACCTTTAGCAACTTGAACTTTTGGAGCAGGCATTTGAATTAAAACATCTTTGGAATTTGAAATCCATTCTTTTATAAATTCTCTTAATTCCATTGTGATAAAATCCCAAGGAACGTTGTCG
>RFSL01000201.1 GCA_009923965.1 Flavobacteriia bacterium
TTTCAATTTTTGGTATTCCTGGATAACTGTATTCTTCAAAAACATAATGAAATTCGCGCCTAAGTGCTTCTTCTACTTGTGCAGTGGCATAAACTTCCATTTTTCGTTTTTCACGGTAATTAAATGCACGCACATCATCCAAGCCTGCAAGATGATCTTTGTGTTCATGTGTAAAAACAATGCCTCTTAATGTTTTCACTTTTTCGCGGAGCATCTGCAGCCTAAAATCTGGACCGGAGTCAATTACATAATTTTCATCTTCTATAGAAATCATAATTGATGATCGCGTTCTGTTATCTTTTGGAGAATTTGATTGACAAACATTGCATTCACAAGCAATCACTGGAACTCCTTGTGATGTTCCAGAACCAAGAATTGTAACAACACCGTTTCTCATAGAACGAAGATATAAATTTGGATTGAGAAACTTTAAATTTCGATCATTCTTTCAATTTGACCTTTACGAATAAATTGATTGATAATTGTTCGAATATCTTTGTTTTCCTTTTGTTCATCGATGTAATTTTTCCAATCTTTTGCTTCTTTTCCATGAAAATGAAATGGTGCAAAACCATGACCTCGATAGGTGCCATTTTCAATTAAAACTAAACTTTTCTCTGAATTAGTTCGTCCTTTATCTACGATATAAAATGTTTTATTCTCCAAGGTTATTGTTGTCACAAAATCATTTACTCGTTGATTGTATTCAATTGGATTTATTATATTTATGCAGGCGCCATCACAAGTTTTAACAGAATACTGAAAGCAGCCACCTGAAGAATTGTATAGATCACACAATTTTTGGCATAATTTATATTGCTCTGTGATTTTCAGTAAATAGGAGGTCCCCTCTTTTTTGGAAGTAAAACTGGCGATTGGGTAGGCCGTTTCTTTAGCACTAGATTTTACTTTCAGACGAATGTATCCATTTGAATCTAGTTCATCAAAAAGTCCAAATGGAAAGTGATTTTTTCGGAGTTTTCTATTATAAATGGGTTGTTTTTCTTTAATTAATTCGGATTCACGAAGTAAGGCAATCAGTTCTGAACCACAAAGTTCAAATTTTACACTTGCAATATCTTGAATAAGTTTTAGGCCTTTCACTGATTTTAGATTTCTTAAGTGCTGCTCAATTCTTGTCCGAATATGAATACTTTTTCCGACATAAATTAATTCGTTAAATTCATTATAGAAAAGATAAACACCTGTTTTATTTGGAATAGCTTCAATCGTATCCAAATCTAAATTTGGATGTAAGGATTTTGGATTTAATTCATCTTGAATAAATGATCTCAGTTTTTGCTCATCTTTTTTATAGATAATTTCAAATAATTTGCAAGTTGCAAGCGCATCTCCACCGGCTCTATGGCGACCAACAATTGAAATTCCTAAATCGCGTGTAATTTTCCCTAAACTATAAGAAGCATGTCCTGGAAGTATGTTTCTCGAACTACGAACTGTACACAAATGAGGTAAGCGGAAGTCGTAGCCCAAGCGTTTAAACTCACTTCTAAACATTCCATAGTCGAAAGATACATTGTGAGCTACAAAAACACAATTATTGGTGAATTCAAGAATTTGTTTTGCAACCTCAAAGAATTTTGGTGCATTAGCAACCATTTGATCTGTAATTCCAGTAAGTCGGACAATAAATTCCGGTATTTCCATTTCTGGATTAAGCAAGGTTGTGAATTCATCAATGATTTTAGTACCATCAAATTTATACATCGCCAATTCCGTGATCTTTGAATTTTGTGGACTTCCTCCTGTTGTTTCGACGTCTACAATTACAAACATTCCATCACTTTAAAATAGGTTTCTTAAGAATATAAAAGCTATTCGTTCTTTAAATTGTTCGACCAGGATAAACTTCCAATGCCTTTTCTAAACAAATTACCGCTTTTTTCAAATCTTCTTGGTTGAGAACATAGGCTATTCTTGCTTCTTGTAATCCAGCTCCTTTTGTTGCATAGAAACCATTTGCAGGAGCCATCATTACAGTTTGGCCTTCGTATGAAAAATCTTCTAGTAACCATTGGCTAAATTTTTCAGCATCATCAACAGGAAATTTTGCAACACAATAAAAAGCACCACTTGGATTTGGACAAAAAACGCCTGGAATAGAATTTAATCCTTGAATCATAATATTTCTTCGCTGAACGTATTCACGAACAACATTATCAAAATATGATTGGGGAGTCTTTAAAGCAGCTTCTGCCGCAATTTGATCGATTGTTGGTGGTGAAAGTCGCGCCTGTCCAAATTTTAAGGCAGCAGCC
>RFSL01000202.1 GCA_009923965.1 Flavobacteriia bacterium
TTCCAGCTACGGGAAAAGTGAAGATTAAATCTCCAGATACTCGTCCTCCACGACAAAAACAAAGTTTTTACGGAAGAAGATAAAATTATTTTTCTATTTCTGAATGCTAATTTCATCTATAAAAGTCCATGGTTGAGTTCCTTCACCAGGCATTCCATTTGGGATTTTAGACAAAGAGTAGATTTTAATTTTAATTTTTTGTGTTTTATGTGAAAAGGTTATTAGCACTTTTTCTTTTTTAATTGATGTTTCGCTACTTGTATATTTTTTGGTTTTATTCACTGCTTCAAGCTCAATTTTTACTGGTAAGTGAATCCATGAATTTTCATCTTTCAAAAAAGAAAGTTCTACGCTTTTAATTTTTTGTTTCTTTAGAAGGTCTAATTCTATTTCAATATAAGAGGTGTCAAATCCAAGCCATTCGTGACCTTTCCAAGGTCTTGATCCATATTGTCCGTCTACAAGGGTTAAATCGCCGCTATTGTAGCTTGGACTTACTTGTGTAATTAGTTTTACAGGAACTCCAAGTGATGGAGAATTGTGTATCACAAAATTTGAACTCAAACCTGTAGCTTCAGAGCTTACAAGAATGATATTTTCAAAATTCTTAGTATTTGTTCTTTCAAAGGTAATGGCTTGTTTGGAATTTAAAATAAATTCATCTTTCTGAGCATTTAATGATGATTGCACTTTAAATTGTTCAGATGACTTTTTTGATTCAATCCAAAATTTTATTCCTTTTTCCGAACGATTAAAGTTTAATATGGGAAGAAGTGAAGTTTTTGAAAAAGGAATATTTTGTTTTTCGAGTAAGCCAAAATGCTTGTTGTGAAGTAGACTAGAGAATTCCTCAAAACTTGGTTTTTCTGAACACCAGAGAACTTGCGCCAATGCAATTGCTCTAGGATAAGCCATGTACATTAATTTATCAAAGGTCGGAATGTATTCTGTCCAAAGATTTGCTTGAGCTCCAAGAACATATGCTGCGTGTTCTGTTTTCATTCCTTCTGGTATAGGACTAAAAGCATACACTTTTTCCAAGGGAGTAAATCCACCAATTGCTAAGGGTTCATCTTTTCCTTTTCCCTGGTAATGGTCGAAATAACAATGTGAACCGGGCGACATAACAACATAATGTTCTTGTTTTGCTGCTTCTAATCCACCATCAAATCCTCGCCAGGACATTACAGCAGCATTTTTAGATAATCCACCTTCTAAAATTTCGTCCCATCCAATTATTTTTTTTCCTTTTTGAGTTAGGTAACTATCCATTCTTTGAATAAAATAACTTTGAAGTTCATGCTCATCTTTTAGCTTGTTTTCTCGAATAATATTTTGACATTTTTGACATTCTTTCCATCGTGTTTTTGGTGCTTCGTCGCCACCAATATGGATATATTCTCCGGGAAATAATGGTACAATCTCGTCTAAAATAGCTTGCATAAACAGAATACTTTCTTCTTTCGCACAAAGGATATCGTCAAAAATACCCCAGAGTCCAGGTACTTCTTGTTGCGTTCCATTACAGGAGAATTCAGGATAGGCACTAAGTGCAGCGCGGCTATGCCCTGGCATTTCTATTTCAGGAACTACAGTTATGTACTTTTCTCCAGCGTATTTTACGATTTCTTTTATTTGTTCTTGCGTGTAAAAACCTCCGTAGCGTTCTTTTTTATAACTTCGGGGAGAACTAGTATAATGATTTTCAACTGTGCTATCCCTCCAAGCCCCAACTTCTGTCAGTTTTGGATATTTTTTAATTTCTACACGCCAACCTTGATCGTCTGTGAGATGCCAATGAAAGGTGTTGAACTTATAGATTGCCATTAAATCAATAAATTTTTTGACTTCTTCAATAGAAAAAAAATGACGTGAAACATCTAAATGCAAACCTCGCCATTGGTATTTTGGGAAATCACTCACAAAGGTTTTATGAACGAAGTAGGATTCACTATCTTGTTCTATCATTTGCATCAGAGATTGCAGCGCATAGAAACACGATTGATCACTAGAGTAGGAAATGCGTATGTCCTTATTTATTGTAATCGTATATGAATCTTGAATTACATTTTTTAATTTACTGAATTTAATAAGAGAATTCGTATCATTTAAAAATGTTAGTTTGTGAAAGACGCTTCCAAGAATTTTTAATTGTTCAATTAAATTTGGGGAAATTTTAGAAAAATCTACAGAAATTGTACTATCAAAATAGAGTTTCTCTGTTTGTTCAATGCAAACAATTGGACTTGGT
>RFSL01000203.1 GCA_009923965.1 Flavobacteriia bacterium
TTGATTATGGCGCATTTAAAGATGACAAAGACGAAAAATTCAATAATGCCACCAAATTGACAGGTTTGATTTTGAAATACAAAAATGAAAAAACTATTTTTCAATTGCAGTATCAATTAAGCACACAGGATCGTCAATATAAAAACGATAGTCTTGATAAAACTTATACCATTTTTGAAGACAATCAATACGCTGGAAAATCTCATTTTGCGGATGCCTTTTTTTCAAAAGGTATTTCAAAAAATATTCAATGGATTACTGGCGTTGATTTTAGATATGGATCTTACCATCAAACTTATGTCTCCATAAGTAAATGGGGACCTTATAATGATAAATTTAAAGATACTTTTCAATATCAAACTGCCTTGTATACCTCTTTATTAATCAATGACGCCTCCAATAAGTGGCTACTAGAATTAGGAGGAAGAAGTAATAAACATGATCGCTACGGGTCCAACCAAACTTTCACGATTAGCCCTTCTTATAAATTAAATGAAACCATTCGATTCATGGCAAGTGCTTCCACTGGATACAAAGCGCCTTCGCTCTATCAGTTGAGTTATAATGACGCATTGAAACCAGAGCAATCATTCAATACAGAAATAGGGATGGAATACAAAACTAACCCCTTATTTTTTAGAGCCGTTTATTACAATAGAACCATTGACAATGGGATAGACTATAATTATATTGATTATAATTTTTTCAATTATATCTTTTCTGTTTTATTCATGTGGTTCTGGGAAATCTGCAAGTTGTGATGCTTATGGTCAAGCTCAACAAATAGAAAATAGCGACTTAGCAACCAAGTAAGATTACCATTTGAATTTCTCAATATACAAAGCCATTTTGTTTTGTATACTTCGTGCTTCTTTTTTTGCTGCTTCTCCAAAATCAATACCATTGCTAGCATAAATTATTCCACGTGAAGAATTAACGAGTAAACCACACTCATTATTTGAGCCATATTTAACTACATCATCCAAACTTCCACCCTGAGCGCCAACTCCTGGCACTAAGAAAAAGTGATTGGGAGCTAATTTTCTTACCTTCTCAATTTCCTTTGCCTTTGTTGCACCAACCACAAACATTAAAGA
Source organism: Flavobacteriia bacterium (assembly GCA_009923965.1). GTDB lineage: Bacteria > Bacteroidota > Bacteroidia > Flavobacteriales_D > Crocinitomicaceae > UBA952. Next base: position 1,098 of record RFSL01000203.1, read on the forward strand.
TTCATCAGTCCCCCAATTAATTGATTTCTCAATAATACTTTCGTATAGTTTTCGGCCATCTTTCATTTCTTGAAATTGAAAATCTGAGGCGCCATCATTGGATGTTAAAGCTAATAGCACAAGCCATTTTCCAGGATTATCAAGGAATGGTAAAATACTATCCGAACCCATATATGGAGCAACAGTTACAGCATCACATGAGTATGTTTCAAAAAAAGTTTTAGCATAATAGCGAGCTGTATTTCCTATATCACCGCGCTTTGCATCGGCAATAATAAAACAATCTTTAGGGATATAATTAATTGTCTTTTCAAAGGAATCCCAGCCTTTTGAGCCATAACACTCATAAAATGCAAGGTTCGGCTTGTATGCAACACAAAGCTCATTTGTTGTATCAATAATAACTTTATTAAATTCAAAAATTGGATCTTCAGTATCTAATAAATGTTGAGGGATTTTAGATAAATCAGGATCTAAACCAATACAAAGAAAGGATTTTTTTGTCCTAATTTGTTGAATAAGTTCTGCTTTTGTCATTTTATCCTTTTAATTTCTCAGCATTTTCAGCCATTTTCAAGGCGTCTATCATTTCTTGTAAATCACCATTCATAAATGAACTTAGATTATACATAGTTTTATTAATTCGGTGATCTGTAATTCTTCCCTGAGGGTAATTGTAAGTACGTATTTTAGCAGAACGATCGCCCGTTGAAACAAGTGTTTTTCTGTGTGCAGCTCGTTCGTCGTGAACACGATCAAGCTCTGCTTGGTACAAGCGTGAACGAAGAACTGAAATTGCTTGCGCTAAATTTTTATGCTGTGAACGACCATCCTGACATTCAACAACAACTCCTGTTGGAATATGCGTAAGACGAATTGCAGATTCTGTTTTATTGATATGCTGACCTCCGGCTCCTGAAGCGCGAAATGTATCTTTTCGAACATCGTTCATGTCGAGGTTAAAATCGACTTCTTCTGCTTCTGGTAAGACAGCAACAGTTATTGCTGAAGTATGAACGCGGCCTTGAGATTCTGTTTCAGGAACTCTTTGAACTCGGTGAACTCCAGATTCAAACTTCAACATCCCATATATTCCGTCACCAGCTATACTCATTGAAATCTCTTTGTATCCTTTAATAGAACCTTCAGATGA
>RFSL01000204.1 GCA_009923965.1 Flavobacteriia bacterium
TGGATGGTTCTGCCTGGTGCTTCTCTGCCAGTAATCGGTTTTTATGAGTGGAATGGTTTCGGCTCAAAAATGAATTGGTTTTCATCACAATACATACCGATTCAATTTCAAATAAAGTTTATTAAATTATTTGAAAGAGCACCAAAGTGTAACGCACATGGAAGCCCTAATGATATTGAATTGGATAAAAAATTCCGAATGGGTAATTAATTGATCCATTTTTTTTGTGCTCTTGCCTCTAGCACTTTTCTATATTTTTTTATTACAGCGTCTCTATTAGATATATTGCTAACTTTTATTAAGTCAGAAAAAATCATTTCGTTGTTCTTGAAAAAAAGAAATTCAAAACTTATTGAAGTCGATTCATCGCGGTAAATTTTGTAGATGCTTTCACGCTCTAAAATTTCACTCACATTAATTTTAGCTTTACTAACCTTAAATTTCCGGTCATAGCCTTTTACATTTACAAATAAATAGGTGTCGTATCCTTTGGCTTTAATGTTTTCACGAAGTGAGTCACTTGTTAGATTATTTATGTTTGCTCCTTGCTTTAAGAAATTCAAAGATGGCTGTGCCTTTATGCCAAGATTGCTAAGTATTTGAGTTGTATTTAATTCAATAGTATAGCGGTCTTCTGGTCTTTCAAATTGTGCTATGACTATCGCGTTAGTTAACTTTAATCCTTGACCAGTACTATGAAACGAGAGTAATAAAAGTAAAAAGGATGCTAGGTTTTTCAAGAAATATATTTTAAAATTTGAATTCAAAGATACTTATTTCAATGAATGTTAAGCTATTTGTTATCAGATTTTGATTTAGTTACTTATTTCATCTAGTGCTTCCAAAATTAGCTTTGTAGCTTCATTGACTTGGTCTTCAGTTATGTTTAATGGTGGCGATAATCTAAAACTATGAGGATTTGAAAGAAACCAAAAAGTAATCAATCCTTTTTCCATGCATTTTTCGACAAGCTTTGTTACTATTTCGCCTGATTCCATATCAAATGCAAACATTAAACCAATTCTTCGTACAGCTTTTATTGCATTATGAGAACCTAGTCTTGTTTCTATAATTTTACCTAAGCGTTCAACTTCGGATAAATCAATTTCAGTTTTTAGAACTTCTAAACTAGCTGCCGCTGCCGCACATATTACTGGGTGACCGCCGAATGTGGTAATATGTCCAAGCATTGGATTATTTGTAAAAACACTCATAATTTCTTTGCTTGATACAAGAGCTCCAACTGGCATACCTCCACCTAATGCTTTTCCTAGTGACAAAATATCTGGCGTAATTCCAAAATGCTCAAAAGCAAAAAATTTTCCTGTACGACCTATTCCGCATTGAATTTCATCAAAAATAAGTAGGGCTCCAACTTCATCACAACGCTTTCGCAAAAGCGACATAAATTCTTTTGATGGAATACGAACACCTGCATCACCTTGAATTGTCTCAATAATAACACCGGCTGTTTTATTGCTGATACTTACTAGTTGCGCAGCATCATTCCATTCCAAAAAGCGAACCTCTGGTAATAAAGGTCGGAAAGCTTGTTTTTTGGTTTCATTTGAGGAAATACTTAAACTACCATTCGTGCTCCCGTGGTATGCTCCGGTAAATGCAATTAACTCCATTCTACCTGTTTTTCTTTTTGCAAGTTTTATTGCTGCTTCATTTGCTTCCGTTCCGGAATTGACTGAATATACACAATTTAATTTTTCAGGGAGTAATTCCAATAATGTTTTGCCAAATTTATTCTGTGCTTCTTGAACAAATTCCCCGTAAACCATTACATGCATGTGTTTATCTACTTGATTTTTTATTGCTGAAATCACTTTCGGATGGCAGTGACCAATATTGTTTACAGCAACACCAGCGATCATATCCATAAATACTGCGCCAGATTTATCATAGATATATAAACCTTCTGCTCGTTCAACTTGAAGTAAAAATGGATGTTCGTTTGTTTGAGCTAAGTGATTTAAGAAAAAATCTTTTTCCATGTTTTATTTTCTAAAAATCTCTTGAATCGGAATCCCTGTCATAGCTCCAGTTTGTTGTAGATTTAACAAATGACTAAGTGTTGGTGCAATATCAATTATTTGATAAGGAGTAAACACATCTCCTTTAGTAATATTTTTTCCATACCAAAGTAAAGGCACATGTGTATCATAATTAAAAGAAGAGCCGTGAGAAGTTCCTTTATGTGCGCTTGGTATATCAGATGATTTAAGCAAATATCCAGGATCT
>RFSL01000205.1 GCA_009923965.1 Flavobacteriia bacterium
ATGTTTAATTGACGGCGAACACCACCAACTGCCATAATGATTACAACAAACATTACTCCTAAGATAATCCATATCCAAGATAGTGAGCTTTCTTCTTCAGGATCGATTCCTGGTGTAACTGGTCCTCCAGTTGTTGGTGCGGCAGTTGCAGGATCTGGTTGAGCATCCACCCAATCAAGAATCGAAATAACTTCTTCGTCCTTTAAATCTGTAAAGGCAGTCATTACCGAACCTTTGTATTCATTAAATATTTCATTTGCACGAGCAGACTTACCGCTTGCGCGCAATTTCGCATTATTTTGAACCCACTCTGTGATTAAAGCTCCTTCGCCAGCTGCCTCCCAACGTTTTCTAGCCTCAAATAATTTTGGGCCAGTACCATTCTTATGTGGTTGGTGGCAAACTGCACATTTTGCCTTAAATAAGCCTTCTCCTTGAGCAAAAAGCTCAATGCTAAAAGTGGAAATAGCTACCGTTAAAACTAAAAATATTAGTTGTTTAAAACGATTAAGCTGTTGAATATTAGATATTTTCATCAAAATAATTACTAAATTCTTTTATTTAATACGAATTCAAAGCGTTTTTACGACTGCAAAATTAGAAGATTAAGACTATTCAATGACACTATTATGACAAAAAAAATAGAGAAATAGCTAATTTAAAATGATTCTAAATAATAATTTACGTTTAGCTTTTCAATTAAAAAAATAGATTAATTTTGAGTGAATGATTTTGAAGTTAAAGAATTTACTCGTTTTACTAATATTTTTTGTCATTGGCAAGACCTCATTAAATGCCCAGATAATTATTTTCAAGGATGATCGAATCGATGCCTTAATTGACGATAAAGTAAAAACCAAGCTTGTTGGTTTCCGCATACAAATCTGTTTTGATTCAGACAAAAACATAGTAAATGCTGCGCGCACAAAGTTTTCAAATCTATACCCAAAAATTGATACTTACATGAATTTTGAAGCCCCCAATTTTAACTTATTAGTGGGAGATTTTCGCACACGAATTGAAGCAGAAAAATTACTTGAAAAAATTCTTGGGGAATTTACAATTACAATTATTCGAAAAGAATATATTCATCTTCCAAGAGTGGACTAAAAATGCTTCCAGCCTTGAGCTTTTAAAGTTAGCGCAGATCCATTTTTATCTACTAAATAAATCCCTTCCTTTTCTTCCGTCATATGCCCAATCACTGTCATGTGTGGATTTCCCTTTATTTTTTCGAAATCTTCCTGTTTAATTGTAAAAAGTAATTCGTAATCTTCACCGCCGTTTAGTGCGCAGGTAGTCGGATCCATATTAAAATCTAGTGCTGTCATAGAAGTTTTAGTGTCGATAGGAATTTTCTCATCATATAGATGACATCCAACTTTACTTGCTTTGCAAATATGCAAAATCTCTGAAGCCAAACCATCCGAAACATCAATCATAGCGGTAGGTTGAACACCTAGTTCTTTTAAAAAACCAATAACATCTATGCGCGCTTCTGGTTTTAATTGGCGTTCAATAATATAATCGTGACCATCTAAATCAGGTTGAATTTGTGCATTTGCTTTGAAAACATCTTTTTCTCTTTCCAATAATTGTAAACCCAAGTATGCGGCACCTAAATCACCAGTTACAACTAATAAATCAAATTCTTTAGCACCACTTCGATAAACAACATTTTCTTTTTGGGCTCGGCCTAAAACAGAAATACTAATTGTGAGACCTGAAATAGAAGTAGTTGTATCTCCTCCAACTAAATCCACCTTAAAATTTTCGCAAGCCAAATGAATTCCAGAGTATAATTCTTCAAGAGCTTCAGTAGAAAACCTACTTGAGACTGCGATTGAAACAGTTATTTGTTCTGCAATTCCATTCATTGCACAAATATCAGAAACATTAACAGAGACTGATTTATAGCCCAAATGTTTCATCGGAGTATACATCAAATCAAAATGAACACCTTCAACAAGCATATCAGTAGAAAGAAGACAAACTTCAGTTTCAGAAATCGAAATTACAGCCGCATCATCGCCAACACCAAAAGAACTTGATGCATTTTTTAATGAAAAATTTTTCGTTAAATGATCAATAAGGGCAAATTCCCCAAAATCTTTTATATCGCTTAGTTTCTTAGACTCCTCCATAATAGTTTTATTAAAAATCTGTTTTGCTAATATATAGCCATAGAATTTCATCAAAAAAAGATGCTTGCAAAGATAATTAAAGTTTCAGGACATCGCCTTG
>RFSL01000206.1 GCA_009923965.1 Flavobacteriia bacterium
TATAAACGAGATGGCATGCTACCAAAATATCCCGATCCAGAAATTGTAACCGAATTACCCCCCGAAAGCGGACCCGCATTAGGTGCAATTCCTGTTACGGCTGGAACAGCAGCATAAATAAAATAAATACCGCTGCTTGCACCTCCAGGCGTAATAACCGAAACATTCGAATTTCCAGCAGAACCAGCGGGGGCTATGGCTGTAATTGAGGTTGAACTATTCACAGAAAAACTAGTCGCAGCTGTCGAGCCAAATTTGACGGCCGTAGCCCCAGTGAAATCAGTTCACGTTATAGTAACCGCTGTACCGCCTGTCACGGATACAATATACGGACTAATACCCGACAAAGTTGGTGCAGCGAAATAGGTAAATTTATCTGATAAGCTTTTGAAACCAATTATTACATTTGATATTGCAGCACCAAAAGCTCCTGAAACTGGAAAAGCACTGATAAGAAGGGTAACAAATGAACAAGATGAACTAAACCGTCAGTTTTTTTCTTTGTTACTCGTCCGAAAATTTCAACCATTAAAAGGAACAGTAACTGCCAGTGGTTCATCGGCAATTGATTTAGTTGAGTCTCAAATAAATGCTGCTCTCGGAAAATTATCAGAAAGCTATAAATTAAATGTTGATTATGGAGCTGATAAAGTTGCTGGTGATAATTCTGTTGAACTTGGAGTTAAAACAGGTTTACTGAATGATCGTCTAATTGTGTCTGGAAGTTTTGGAGTAGAAAATAAAACTGATAATGCGAGTGGGCCTTCAAATAATGCTACTCAAAGTTCACTTATTGGTGACGTAAATATTGAATATTTAATAAATGAAAAAGGAACTTTTCGTGTAAATGTTTTTAATCAATCAAATGCAAACTCGGTCAATGAAAATTCAGGACCATTTACACAAGGTGCAGGTATCTCATATCATGAAGAGTTTAATACTTGGAAAGATTTTCAATTGTTTCAAACGGTTTTAGATGTTTTTAGAAAGAAAGATAAAAAACATTTTAAAAAGGTGAAAGTGAATAAAAAGCTTCCAGCCTTGGAAGTATTTTTACAACCAAATGAAACAGAATAACTCATTCAATTAGTTAAAATATGAAAAAGGTATTAATTGCAAATCGTGGGGAAATAGCAAGACGGGTTATTCGTACACTCAAAATCATGGGTATTAAAAGTGTAGCTATCTATTCTGATGCTGATAAAACTGCGCCTCATGTTTTGGAAGCAGATGAAGCGGTATATGTTGGTAAAAGTCCTTCTAGTGAAAGTTATTTACAACAAGATTTAATCTTAAAGCATTGCAAGAATTTAGGTGTTGATGGCATTCATCCTGGCTACGGATTTTTATCTGAAAACGCTGAATTTGCCCGTAGTGTTAAACTAGCAGGAATAAAACTAATTGGGCCTTCTCCTGAATCGATGGAGCTTATGGGGGATAAATTAAGTGCTAAACAAGCTGTAAAGAAATTTAATGTCCCTCTTGTTCCAGGAGTAGATACTGCTATTTCAGATATCGCTGAGGCAAAACAAATAGCTGAAAAAATCGGTTATCCAATTTTAATTAAAGCTTCTGCTGGAGGAGGTGGAAAAGGAATGCGCCTAGTAAATAGCACTGCAGAATTTGAAGAACAAATGTCGATGGCTCAAAATGAAGCCCTTTCTTCTTTTGGCGATGATGCGGTTTTTATAGAGAAATTTGTAGATAAACCTCGTCATGTTGAAATTCAAGTTTTTGCAGATCAACATGGAAATGTTGTCTATCTTTTTGAAAGAGAATGTTCTATTCAAAGAAGACATCAAAAGGTTGTTGAAGAAGCGCCAAGTGTTGTTTTAAGTGAAGAATTAAGAAAACAAATGGGTGAGGCCGCAGTTGCGGTTTGTAAAGCATGTAATTATGAAGGTGCTGGAACTGTAGAATTTCTCTTAGATGCTGAATTAAATTTTTTCTTCTTGGAAATGAATACGCGCCTTCAAGTTGAACATCCTGTAACTGAGATGATAACTGGATTAGATTTAGTAGAATGGCAAATTTTAGTCGCTAGAGGTGAACGTCTTCCAAAATTACAAAACGAACTTAAGATCAATGGTCATGCAATCGAAGTTCGGGTTTATGCTGAAGATTCATGGAATGGATTTACGCCAGATATTGGCACGCTAAATCGCTACCGAATCCCTGCAGGAAAAAATATTCGTGTAGATGATGCCTTTCTTGAAGGAATGGAAATTCCAAT
>RFSL01000207.1 GCA_009923965.1 Flavobacteriia bacterium
AAATTATTAAAAGGACCATCAATTACCTTAACAGGCTCGCCAACAATAAAAGGAACTTTCATTTCTTCTTCATGTTCGGCTAATTCATCTACTTTACCTATAATTCTATTTACTTCGGACATTCTCATTGGAACTGGTTCACCACCTTTTACAGTGCCTAAAAAACCAATTACATTTGGAATCCCTTTAATTACGTGTTTTACTTCTCCAACTAGTGCCGCTTCAATAATTACATAACCTGGCAAAAACACTTTTTCTTTCAGTGCTTTTTTACCATTTTGAATTTTAAAAACCTTTTCCATAGGTATTAAAATTTGGTTCACATAATCTCCTAACTTCATACGAGAAATTTCTAATTCAAGATATTCTTTTACTTTCTTTTCTTTGCCGCTAACAGCACGAATAACGTACCATTTTTTAACTATTTCTCCCATGTCTTTATCCTTAGAAAATTCCGTAAATAAATCCGATTAATCCTTTCCACATTGCATCTTCTTCACCAGAAATACCGAAAAGAAAATCCATAGCAAAAATTGTTAATGAGATTAAAATAGATGCTACAACTACTAGAATTGTATTATTCTGTAATTCTTGCCAAGTGGGCCACGTTACATTGTGAACCATTTCGTGGTAAGTCTCTTGAAAATATGATTTTATTTTAAACACGTATTATATTTTATTTCAGCACGGGCGGTAGGATTCGAACCCACGACCAATGGTTTTGGAAACCACCACTCTACCAGCTGAGCTACACCCGTTTAAAAAGGGGAATTTTTCAATTCCCCTAACTTTAAACTATGTTATTATTTATTTTACTATTTCTGTAACCTGACCAGCACCAACAGTTCTTCCTCCCTCACGGATTGCAAAACGAAGTCCTTTGTCCATTGCTACAGGAACTATTAATCTTACATTAATTGAAACGTTATCACCTGGCATAACCATTTCACGACCTTCTCCTAACAAAATTTCTCCTGTTACGTCTGTAGTTCGGAAATAGAATTGCGGACGGTATTTATTTTGAAATGGAGTGTGACGTCCACCTTCTTCTTTTTTCAAAACATAAATTTCTGCTTTAAACTCAACATGAGGTGTTGTTGAACCTGGCTTACAAATAACCATTCCTCTTTTGATTTGAGCTTTTTCAATTCCACGTAATAACAAACCAACGTTGTCACCAGCTTCACCTCTATCAAGGATTTTACGGAACATCTCAACACCTGTAACAGTTGACGTCAATTTTTCGTCACCCATTCCAAGAATATCAACACCTTCTCCAGAGTTTATGATTCCAGTCTCAATACGACCAGTTGCAACTGTACCACGACCTGTAATCGTAAATACATCTTCTACTGGCATCAAAAATGGCTTATCAATTTCACGTGGTGGAAGCTCAATATATGTATCGACAGCATCCATTAAATCTTCGACTGCTTTTACCCACTTAGCTTCACCATTCAACGCACCCAATGCAGATCCTTGAATAACTGGAGCATTGTCTCCATCATATTTATAGAAAGAAAGTAATTCACGAATTTCCATTTCAACAAGCTCTAACAACTCTTCGTCATCAACCATGTCAACTTTGTTCATAAAAACAACTAAACGAGGAACACCAACTTGTCTTCCAAGAAGAATGTGCTCTCGTGTTTGAGGCATTGGACCATCTGTTGCAGCTACAACTAATATTGCACCGTCCATTTGAGCAGCACCTGTTACCATGTTCTTTACGTAATCCGCGTGACCTGGACAGTCAACGTGAGCGTAGTGACGCGCAACAGTTTGATACTCGATGTGAGATGTGTTAATTGTAATTCCTCGCTCTTTCTCTTCAGGAGCATTATCAATAGATGAGAAGTCACGAACTTGTGCCAATCCTTTAGAAGCTAAAACGCTAGAGATTGCAGCAGTCAATGTAGTTTTTCCGTGGTCAACGTGTCCAATGGTACCAATGTTAACGTGTGGTTTGGAACGATCAAAATTTTCCTTAGCCATTTTTTGTTTTTTTTGTTACTTAGTTAATACTTATTCTATATAAAAAATCCGTCTTACGGATAAATTTCTTCTTCTTGAGCCAATGACGAGAATTGAACTCGTGACCTCTTCCTTACCAAGGAAGCGCTCTACCCCTGAGCTACACCGGCGCTCAATGGAATTTGAGCGGGAGACGAGACTCGAACTCGCGACGTTCAGCTTGGAAGGCTGAAGCTCTACCAACTGAGCTACTC
>RFSL01000208.1 GCA_009923965.1 Flavobacteriia bacterium
GTGCACAGTACGAAAGAATAATTACGGAGAAATTAACCTTTGCATTGGGTGCTAGATTTATGCCAGAAACTCCTCTACCATTAAGTGCTAATTTTAAAGATCAATTGAGTCAAGTAGATACAGCATTTAGTAGCACTTTTTCGAATTCCACATTATCTAATTTTGCCATTACCCCAGAAATTCGTTTTTATTTAAGTAATAATGTTGGCAAAGGTTTTTATGTTGCACCTTTTTTGAGATACGAAGATTGGACATTAAAAGTACCTTTTAATACCAAATTGCAATCTGGTAAGCCATTAAATATATCACTTACTGGAAATAAAACTGTAATAGGTGGAGGAATGATGCTTGGTACTCAATTTTCTATAGGAAAAAGAATTGTATTAGATTGGTGGATTGGTGGTGTATATGGAGGTTCCAATAAAATACAAATTTCCGCAGAAAGCAATACCTGGGCGCTTACTTCTTCTGAAATTACACAAATTCAAGATATATTTGATGTTAGTAATGGTGTTTTCGACCTTAAATCGGATATTACTGCAAACAAAATAACATAACATTATAACAGTTTGAATGCGCGATGATATTATTTCTAATAATTCATTTAATGAAGCATAATTTATATTTATTCCCATCGCTGTAATTGTTAAAGTATATTTAACAGGTGTATCATTATTTTTACTAAATTCAAGCATACTTTTCCCTTTGTCATCAGCTAAATAAGTTGCCAATACTTTTATAAGGTTGTTTACTTTTTCAAATAAAATTTTTTGTTGTTCTTCGTCTGTTAGGACTCTTTTAGCAACTTGCGGCGATACTTTTACTTGCGATGGTTCAGCCAGAGGTTCAGGCTCTTGACCAAATAATGCTCTTGTATGCTCAGTATATTCTAATGCTTTATGTAGATGTATAACAAGCCCTTTAACCGTATCATCTATTTGAGATATAAAATCATCATTTTTGTCCCTTTTTGATATATCAGGATGATCCTTCTCAATTTTTTCTACATCTGCTAAAACTTCCTCTTGTAATACTTCTAAGTTTTCGCTTACTGCTTCTTCAACTGTTGATACTAATTGTGATTTCTTCTTATTTTTATTACCTATAACAGATCTTTTAACACTTTTAATAGCTGATTTTATTCTTTCTTTTAGTGTTTTATTTCTGGTGCTTGAAGCTGCTGTTGCTGTAGCAGTTGCTGCGGTTTCTTCAGTCTCTGTTGCTGCTCTTGTTGTTGCTCTTGCTGTTGCTGCTCTTGTTGTTGCTCTTGCTGTTGCTGCTCTTGGTGTTGCTCTTGCTGTTGCTGCTCTTGGTGTTGCTCTTGCTGTTGCTGCTCTTGGTGTTGCGGTTGCTGCTCTTGGTGCAGTTGCTGCTGTTGCCGCTTTTTGTGTAGCTTCATCGCTATATGATCTCGGTCTTTGCTTTATATTTGCAGGTTTTTGCAATGAATTCATTATCTATAATAACAAGCAGAAAATTTTACTAATTTACAAATATTAAATATCTTCAAATTCATAAATTGCCTTAAGCATCTCTACTAATTCGCTCACAGTTGTTTTTAGTTCCCTTATTTCTTTCCTCATTTCAACTACTTCATATTCTAACGAAGGGGGTTTTGCAGCTAAGCTCTTAGGCCTTTTCTCTTTTTTAGCAATTACTTTCAATAATTGAAGTTTATTTATTCTGGTTTTTCTTATTATTAGGTCTTCTGGTGCTTTTGCAAGATACATATTATATGCTATAAATTTCTGGCGTCCTATGATACCACCGAGCGTTCTTTTGTGTGCCTGTGCGATAAGCTCAATATCAATGTTATCATCTAACTCCTGTAATAAGATATTTTCTTCTTCAATAGTCCATTTTTTTCCAACATTCATAGTTTCTTCAACGCTTCTCATTTGTAGCATATTTGTTCCAAAAGAGGATGACGATTATGAGTGGAAGACTGTTTCTGCTCGTTCAGACAAGCAGCGTAAACGTGAAGAGAGAAAGAAGCGAGAAGCTGAGAAAACGTTTGCTGAGTTTGAAGCAGAAGAGAATGATGAACAATCACCTTCAGAGAAGGTCGACACTGTCTGGGACAGTGATGACGGTTGGTAAGATTACATTGCTGGTTTAACAAAAAAAGAGCGGACATAAGCTGCTGCTTTTTGCCCTGCTAAAACCAAATATAATCCAATTGATCCTTTTTTATTAAGATATGCGTAATAGATACCTCCT
>RFSL01000209.1 GCA_009923965.1 Flavobacteriia bacterium
TTTTAAATTATTTTATTATGGAAAAAAATTTACCGTTTATTACTATTGGAATTGCTGATAGCAATTACAATAATCGTGTTTTGCCATTCCTTACTGGAGTTGATGATGGAAAAGTATTCAAGTGGTATTTAACTACTTTTTGGCGCCTTGCAGCCTTCGCTCTACTATTAGGTGGGCTAGCAATAAGTTTCATGGAATTATTTGGAGATAGCGGCTTCATTAAGCAGGCTTTTGATAACGAATTTATCACTGGTGGAAAGAAAGCTGGCGCTGCAGTTGGATTAGTAGTTGGTTTAGTTCTTAGTATTGTTACGGCGTGGTTTCTTTATAGCGTAACCAAAAAAAGAGCAGAGCAATTAAATGATCAAGAATACAAAGGTTTGCTGCACTTTGTTTTTGTCACCATGATTCCTCGCTTAATTACTTTAATTGGTGAATTGTCTTTCACATATGTAATGTATATTGGTTTATTGCAACTAGTTGCGACTTTGGTAGGATCTCTTGCATATGCTCCACTTTTATCGTATGGTCTAGTTTTAACAACTGTTCCTGGGGTTGATATGATTGCGAATATGCTACCAAATACAATTTATGGTGATTATGACAATTTTTCTGGTGGTATTCAATTAGCATTGGTAGGTATTGTTGGATCAGTTCTAATTTTAACAGCTTATTACATTTATAGAGAAATTTACAATTATGCCTTGAAATTAGTTATGGCATTAATCTCATTTTTACCAAAATTTGCTATTCCTTTAGCAATTCGAAATAAATCTGAAAATTAAGAGATAGTTCACTTGTTTTTTATTACAACCTCCTTCGGGAGGTTTTTTTTTTGCTTTCACTTTGTGTATTCCAAAACTATACTTATCTTTGCTCCCGCTATTCCTATGAGTGGAATTGCTACATAATAATTATTTAACTAAATATTGGCATGTACTTAAACACAGAAGTTAAAAAAGAAATCTTCGCCAAACACGGAGGTTCGGAGACAAACACAGGGTCTACAGAAGGTCAGGTTGCTTTGTTCACGTATCGTATTAGTCATTTGACAGAGCACTTGAAGAAAAATCGCAAGGATTTTGGAACCCAACGCTCTCTTCAATTATTAGTAGGAAAAAGAAGAAGTTTATTGGATTACTTAAAAAGTAAAGACATAGAGAAATACCGTGCATTGGTTAAAGAATTAGGATTACGTCGTTAATTATAAGCACAAATTTATTGATTGGGGGGACATTCGATTCAGTTCGACTGTCCCTTTTTTGTTTAAAAGAAGATAGAATTTAATAATATAATATAAATAAAAAGAAGTATGAATTTAGGAATTAGAAGGTCAATTATCACCGGTGGGAAAGAAATCTCAGTGGAGACAGGCAAATTGGCAAAACAAGCAGATGGATCTGTGGTTGTTAGAATGGGTGATACAATGCTATTAGCAACTATTGTATCTTCTCAAGATGCAAAAGAAGGAGTAGACTTTTTACCATTAACAGTTGATTACCGAGAAAAATATTCGGCGGCTGGTAGATTTCCAGGAGGATTTTTTAGACGTGAAGCTAGACCATCTGAAACGGAGATTTTAGTAATGCGTTTAGTTGACAGAGCACTGCGTCCTTTATTTCCTGATGATTATCATGCTGAGGTTCAATTAATGATTCAATTGATGTCGTATGACGGCATTCATAATCCTGATGCCTTGTGTGGTTTTGCTGCTTCTGCTGCAATTGCTGTTTCAGATATCCCGTTTAATGGCCCAATGTCAGAAGTTCGTGTTGGTCGTGTTGATGGTGAATATATCTTAAATCCAACTATGGCTGAAATGGCTATCTCTGATATAGATATTGTTATTGCAGGTACTATGAAAGACATAAACATGTTGGAGGGAGAAATGCAAGAAATTTCCGAAGAAGAATTAATCGAAGTTTTTAAAATTGCACACGTTGCTATTAAAGAACAATGTCAATTTCAATTGGATTTAGCTGCAGAAATTCCAAGTTCGCAACCTAAGCGCACATATTCGCATGAATCTCACGACGAAGCGGTTAAAGCGAGAGTTTAATGTAAAGATGTAGCTCGAATGGGCTTAGCAAATAAAGCAAAACGAACAGAATTGTTTGATGAAATCAAAGCAGAAGTTAAAGCAAGTTATTCTGATGAAGAGTTAGCGGAAGTCGGGAAATTTATCTCTCCCTACTTTTCTGAAGTTAAAAAGAAAGC
>RFSL01000210.1 GCA_009923965.1 Flavobacteriia bacterium
CAATTGAGAAAATATGGAAAAAATACGAATTTTCTTCAAAGGGAATTGCCGGTTTTAAATCCTTGAACAATGGAACCCATTATACAAAACCAGGAAATGATTTATCCATTCTAAAATATGACATATTAGACGCTTCAGATCTTGGAAAGACACTGGTAGATTCTAAAAATTTAGTTTACAACTCAAAGATGATTGACTACGATGATTATGAATTTAATTCTGATGAAACAAAAATTTTATTTTTAACTGCTACACAAGCAGTTTACCGAAGAAGTTTCACGGCTGAATATTTTCTATTTGACATTTCAACAAAAAAATTGGAAGCGCTAGATGAAAAACATCATCCTCAGACCTTGGCGGAATATTCTCCCGATGGAAAAATGGTTTCATATATTTATGGAAATGACTTATTTGTTAAAAATCTGCAAACTGGAAAAATTACAAAATTAACATTGGATGGAAAGCGCAATAAGGTAATCAATGGAACTACAGATTGGGTTTACGAAGAAGAATTTTCAATAACTAAAGCATATGCTTGGTCACCCGATAGTAAAACAATTGCGTTTTTGCGTTTTGATGAAAAAGCTGTTAAAGAATATTCATTGGAAACTTATGGAAACCTTTATCCTGAACATTACGAATATAAATATCCAAAAGCTGGCGAAGACAATAGTAAAGTGACCGCTCATGTTGTGAATGTAAAATCGGGGAAAATTTCCAATTTACCAATGGTTTCATATGAATACATTCCACGTCTGAATTGGTCTTCAACTTCCAATCAGTTGATTTTGCAAACCATGAATCGTTATCAGAATGAATTGACATATCATTTATGGGATTATACAGGTTCGAAACCATCATACAAAGTAATCTTTGAGGAAAAATCTGATACTTACATCGATGTCGATGACAATTTATTAATTTTAAAGGATGGTCAAACCATTCTTAGAGCAAGTGAGGTAGATGGCTACAAGCACATTTACAAGTTGGGTTTTGATGGAAAAGCAACACAAATCACCAAAGGATCTTGGGATGTGATTGATTTTCTGGGAATTGATGAATCTAGCAATACCATTTATTATTCTTCAGCTGAAGTATCTTCTATACAAAAATCAATTTATTCCATTCAGCTTGATGGAACAAATAAAATAAATTTAACAAAGGAAGTGGGTTACAATGAGGCGGAATTTTTATCGGGCATGAAGTTCTTTATTCATACTTACTCAAATGGAAATACACCAGCTAAAATTTCACTTTGTAAAAATGATGGATCTCTTGTTCGCATTTTACAAGAAAATAGTGAGTTGAATGAACGCTTGAAAAATTACAACTTAAGCAAAAAAGAATTTTTAAAAATAAATGCAAATGGTGTTTCTCTAAACGCTTGGATTATTAAACCACCAAATTTTGATCCGAGTAAAAAATACTCCGTTTATTTTAATGTTTATGGAGGTCCGGGACACAATGAAGTCCTTGATTCATGGGATGGATCAGATTTTATGTACCATCAGTTATTGGCACAAAAAGGATACATTGTTTTTTCGGTAGATCCAAGAGGTACAATGTATCAAGGAACGAAATTTAAAAAATCTACTTATTTAGAACTAGGAAAACTTGAAATAGAAGATATTATTAATTCAGCAAAGGAATTGACAAAACTGCCTTATGTTGATGGAAATAGAATTGGAATAATGGGTTGGAGTTATGGTGGATTTATGGCTTCTTTAGCAATCACAAAAGGAGCAGATGTTTTTAAAATGGCAATAGCAGTTGCACCTGTAACAAATTGGCGGTATTATGATAATATCTACACTGAACGTTTTATGCGAACTCCAGCAGAAAATGAAGCAGGCTATGATGGGAATTCTCCGATTAATTTTGTTGATAAAATGAAGGGCAAATTCTTTTTAATTCATGGGTCCGCGGACGATAATGTTCACTACCAAAATTCTATGGAAATGATTAATGCTCTGGTAAAAGCAAATAAACAATTTGATTTATTTATTTATCCAGATCGAAATCATGGAATTTATGGTGGAAATACACGTAATCACTTGTTTACAATGATATTTGATTACGTTCTAAAGAATTTATAAGCCCGAAATCAAATTATTTTTAATTTTTTAATAAATTATTCATATTCTGTGATAATTTTTATTAGAAAAGTTTTGTAATTTTATAGACTAGTTTTTTTTTCTAAAATTACACACGT
>RFSL01000022.1 GCA_009923965.1 Flavobacteriia bacterium
GTTATCACCCCAGGACCTGGTGCATCAGGATCTTTAGATACAATCCCGGTTGTAATGCTAAGCGATACAGATGGGGCAATTTTAGTAAATCAAATGCTAAGTGGACCTGTTGTGGTTTTCATGGGTAATAAAACAGGCTTATTTGCAAATGACCTTGGTCTTTCTTCAGGTGCTGCTTTAGCTCCAAAACAAGGTTTTGTTCCTGAATTATTAGCTCAAAACAGCACAGAATTTAATTTTTCTGTCGGTGCAAGAGTTTATAATCCAGGATACCAAGCACAAGTAAATGTTTCTCTAAGAGCTACAGTTACAAGTCCAGCTGGAAATCTTGTTTATGATAACAGTGTGTCAGGAATAAACATTGCAATAGGAGACAGTATAGATGTTGCTCCAGGCGAAATTTTTACTTTGCCAGATTTTTCTTTAGCAACATATCCTGTAGGAACTTACACCTTGACATATACTGCAAGTTTGGATTCACTTGATGAGTACCCTTCAGATAATTCAATTTCTTATAGTTTCACAATAAGCGAATCTATCTATAGTGCTGCGAAAATCGATACTGTAACTGGTTTACCAAGTGGCAAGACTTTTTATCGTCCAAGCACCAACAATCAAACGTTTTCTATTTGTTCTGCTATCAATAATCCAAACGCAAGTAGATTGGCAGTAGAAGGTTTATACTTTGCTGCAACTAAAGGCACTGTGGTACCTGAGGACTCACTAATTGCTGGTGAAGAAATGAATTTAACACTTTATAAATGGGAAGATCCTTTTGTAGATTTAAACGATGCTATATTTACTGTTGCTGGCGGTGGATTTACAACATTAACTGAAATGGCTCAAGCTTACTTTTATTTCACAGATGAAAGTCAAGAAGGGGAAACTGTTTATGGCGCATTTGCAGCTCCAGTAGTCCTTGAGGATAACCAGCGTTATTTAGCTTGTGTGCAAACAGTAAATATCAACTTGTACATGGGACATGACAACACAAATTATACTTGGAATACGGACTACTACTTACAACCAATTTGCCCTAATGAAAGTGATGGTACATGGTACGCAAATGGATTTGGAGTAGATGTTCCAAGTGCCGTTGGTATAAAGGTTATGAGTTCAGCTGGTATAGGAATAAGCGAAATTAATACTGTTAATGGTAGTGCATATCCTAATCCAACTAGCGATGATCTTACAATTTCTGTTGAAGGTGAAGGAGTAGCAAATGTAACAGTAACAGATATTTCTGGAAAAATTGCTGCTACAAGCGTAATTTCACTCGTGAATGGCAAAGCTAATTTTAATGTTTCAGCTTTAGAAGTTGGAATGTATATTTTCAATGTCGTTCTTGAAAATGGTAAAACATCTCAATTCAACGTTGTAAAAAAATAATTAGTTCCTAACTAATTCTAAAGGGTCGGCATTGTCCGACCTTTTTTGTTTTACTACTTTTCTTATCTTTGTCGACAATGATAAAATCAGCATATACCGTTACTGCAGCTTTGCCTTATGCTAACGGGCCTTTGCATCTTGGGCACATAGCTGGCGTATATTTACCCGCAGATATTTTTGTGCGTTTTCTTAGAATGAACAAGCATGATGTTGTCTACATTTGTGGAAGTGACGAACATGGAGCTGCTATTACTCTTCGCGCTAAGAAAGAAGGTATAACACCTCAAGAAATTGTAGATAAATACCATACGCTTATTCGTGACACCTTCGAGCAATTTAATATCTCATTTGATATTTACCACCGAACTTCGTCACAACTTCATCATGAAACTTCTGCTGACTTTTTTAAAAAATTACACGATAATAAACAGTTCATCGAAGAAAGCTCCGAACAATATTTTGATGAAGATTTCCAACAATTTTTAGCGGATCGCTACATTACTGGAGCATGTCCAAAGTGTACTTATGCAAACGCATACGGCGATCAATGTGAGAAATGTGGCAGTGACTTGAGTCCAACAGATTTAATAAACCCAATTTCTACATTAAGTGGGAAATCACCTATCTTAAAAACAACAGCACATTGGTATCTTCCGATGAATCAACACGAAGATTGGTTGCGTGATTGGATTCAAAGAGGAGAATTAAACGGTGAACTACAACACGATCCGAAAGCTTGGAAGAATCAAGTAATCGGACAATGCATGTCTTGGATAAATGGAGGTTTGAAGCCACGTGCCATGACACGAGACTTAGATTGGGGAGTAAAAGTTCCACTTCCAAATGCTGACGGAAAAGTCTTGTACGTTTGGTTAGATGCTCCTATTGGATATATTTCTGCTACAAAACAATGGGCATTGGACAACAATAAAAATTGGAAAGACTACTGGGGAAATACAGAAGGAAAAGATCGAAAATTAGTTCATTTTATTGGAAAAGATAACATTGTGTTTCATGCTATTATTTTTCCGATCTTATTAAAAAATCATGGGGATTTCATTCTCCCTGATAATGTTCCAGCATACGAATTCCTAAATCTCGAAGGCGATAAGTTTTCCACTTCTAGAAATTGGGCCGTTTGGTTGCACGAATTCTTGGAGGCATATCCTACTAAAGTCGATGAATTAAAATATGTGCTTACAGCAATTGCTCCTGAAAATAAAGATTCAGAATTTACATGGAAAGAATTTCAAAGCCGCATCAACAATGAATTAGCAGCAATTTATGGCAACTTTGTAAATAGAACTTTGGTTTTAACGCAAAAATATTATGAGGGAATAATTCCAGCACCAAATAAATTCAGTACTGAAGATTTACTTGTGCTAAAAGAATTGCAGGAAATTCCTGAACGCATATCCAAAAATATATACGATTATAAATTGCGAGAAGCGCAGGCTGAAATGATGAATTTAGCACGTTTAGGAAATAAGTATTTAGCGGACCAAGAACCATGGAAAGTTATAAAAACCGATGAAGAAAGAGTAAAAACAATCTTATATATCGCGCTTCAAATCACAGCAGCTCTTTCTGTAGCAAGCTTTCCATTTATTCCAGATACAAGTAAAAAACTTCAAAAAATGCTAAACTTTAGTTCAGAAAACTGGACAGATTTACTTCAAAAAGAAGTGCTCCAAGCAGGAAATAAAATTGGAGAAGTAGAGATTTTATTCCCGAAAATTGAAGATGAATTGGTAGAAAATGAAGTTGCAAAACTTCAGAATGCTAAAAATTAAGGACACATAGTGTTATAATCAGCAACAGCTTCTTCAAATGTACATGTTTGATATTTAGGATTTGAATAATATTCCTTTTTATATTGCTCGCATTCAAACATAAATTTTCTAATGGATTTCAATGCTTTAATTCCTTTTAGGCCAGAAACTTCATAAACAGTGAGATCCGGCATCGTTACGTATCTCATAAAAATACCCTCTCTCGTTTCTTTCATGACACCTTGGCTATTGTATGAACCATCAAAATTTTCTTTTAATCTATAGCTTGTAGAAACATCATCAAATACATCTACAGTTATTTTTCCCTGAACCATTCTTCTTCCAAATCTGTAATACCCATCAGGTTTTTTAATATTTAGCGGCATCCTTAAATACACAACACCATCTTGACAGAGCTTTTGAATTTCAGGAATATCGTTTTTCTTTAAACGAATAGTTTCATTTTCATTATTTACATATTCAAAATCAATCATTTTCCCTTGAGCATTTGTATCGAAAAAATTAATCTGTTTACAAGCAGTGGAATCCTTTGATAAGGTAATAAAATAGTTCTGTGAAAAACATACTATTTGGGTGAATAGCATTAAACCGATAAGAATGTACGGTGCTTTTTTGCTGTTAATTGTCATCCTAAAATTAAAAAAATTTAGCAAATATAATTATTTTAATTGTAAGGATTGAACGTGAGTTCGTGCAAAAAGCCTTTTCGACATTAACTAATATATGCGCAACAAACTTTTTTATATACATCTGATTTTGGAAAGATTGGTGAATGTTTGTATCGTTTATTTATAAATCAAATCAAATCTTTTTTCAGTGCTTTCAACCGCACATCTTCGAATAGTTGTAAAAAACACTATATTTCTTAAAACACACTTGATTTATTTTTTCTTCTTTCCAAGTCTTGTAAGTTTATAGCGAACTAAATTTAGTTTTATCGCTTATTTTACTACTTTTGTCACGAACAATTAAAACGACAATCATGAGCTTTGAACTTCCAATATTGACTTATTCCTATGATGCATTAGAACCAAATATTGATGCACGAACAATGGAAATCCACCATTCAAAACACCACCAAGCATATACTACTAATTTAAACAATGCGATAGCTGGAACTGAATTAGAAGGCAAGTCAATAGAAGAGATTTTGAAAGTATGTAAGGATAAACCTGCAGTGCGAAACAACGGAGGAGGATTTTGGAATCACAGACTTTTTTGGGAGATAATGGCGCCAAATGGTAGTTCTCATCCAAGTGGTGATTTAGCTGCAGCAATTGATGTAGCATTTGGTTCCTTTGATGGTTTTAAAGATGAATTTGCAAAAGCTGCAACTACTCGTTTTGGTTCTGGTTGGGCATGGCTTTGTGTGTCTGATGGCAAACTAGAAATATGCTCTACGGCAAATCAAGATAATCCATTAATGGGTGAGGGGTGCTCAGGAGCTCCTATTTTAGCATTGGATGTTTGGGAGCATGCATATTATTTAAATTACCAAAATCGTCGTCCAGACTATATTTCAGCATTTTACAATGTCATCAATTGGGATGTTGTAGCGGAAAAATATAAGGCCGCAAAATAAGACTGAATTTCTAGGTAGTTTTTAATGTCCTTGTTGCATCCATTTTGCAACGTATTTTCCAATGATATCAAATTCAAGATTTACGATATCTCCTGTTTTTAGGTTTTTAAAATTTGTATTTTCAAAGGTGTAGGGAATAATGCAGACCGAAAATCCCTTTTCTTGAGAATCAACAACTGTCAAACTGGTTCCATTGATTGTTACAGATCCTTTTTCAACGGTTAATTGCTCGTCTTTGTATTGAAAAGTGTATTTCCAGCTTCCATTTTGTTCTTCATAATTCGTGCAAGTTGCAACCGTATCAACATGTCCTTGAACAATGTGTCCATCCAAACGCCCGTTCATGACCAAACAGCGTTCTAAATTAACTTTCGTCCCAATTTCCCAATGGTTTAAGTTTGTTTTATCTAAGGTTTCTTGAATAGCCGTTACTTGATAACACTCGTCATGAATCGCTACAACCGTTAAACAGCAGCCATTGTGCGCAACACTTTGGTCGACCTTTAATTCCTTGGTCATTTTTGCTGTTATTGTAAAATGAATGTTTCCTGCTTCTCGCGAAATAGCTTTCACACTGCCAATTTCTTCAATGATACCTGTAAACATGATTTTTTGAGTTGGTTATTAAATTAATAAGGAGCTAGTTCTTTTTTATTATCCAGTATTTCCTCTATTTTTTGCATTATTTCTTCACTTAATTTCTCTTGTGCATCAATAGATTCAAGGTTTTCTATGAGTTGTTTTTCCTTGCTAGCTCCGAGAATTACAGTACTTACATTTGGATTTTTCAAACACCAAGCAAGACTTAAAACAGGCAAACTTAGATTAATTTCACTTGCTAAAAGCGCCATTTTTTTTACTTTATCGATTCTTTCTTCAGTGATATTTTTATCTTTTAACCATTCAAGTCCTTCAATACCTAAGCGCGTATCAGCTGGAAAGTCCTGGTTGTATTTCCCACTTAAAATACCACTTGCAAGTGGCGACCAAATAGTTGTTCCTAATCCAACAGTTTTATAGATTTGTGAAAATTCTACTTCTACTTTCTCCCGCGTAAACATATTATATTCTGGCTGTTCTACTATCGGACCAATTAAATGATTTTGTTTTGCGAAAAGATGTGCTTCCATTATTTCTTGAGCGCTCCATTCAGAAGTTCCCCAATAGAGAATTTTTCCTTGCATAATTAGTTGGTGCATCGACCAAACTGTTTCTTCAATGGGAGTTTTTTTATCTGGTCGGTGACAGAAATACAAATCCAAATAATCTAATTGGAAGCGTTTTAAAGCTTGTTCACAGGCTTCAATTACATGTTTTCGACTCAATCCTTTTTGCGTTGGCCATTGCCCACCAGTTCCGAAACATACTTTACTGCTTACGATATAACTATCGCGGGACCAATTTTTCTTTTTCAAAATATTTCCCATGACAATTTCACTTTTCCCACGGGCATAAATTTCTGCATTGTCAAAAAAATTGATGCCATTTTCATAGGCGATATCCATTAATCGTTCAGCTACATCATCTCCAATTTGTTTCCCAAAAGTTAACCAAGAGCCAAGTGATAAGCGGCTAATTTGCAAGCCAGATTTTCCTAAATTAGTATATTCCATTTATTGATTCGTTTATTGTTTTTTTGTGTTTCTTTCTTTTTTTGATAATGTTTCAGTAGTCCATTTAGCAGAACAACAAAAATAATAATCATTGCTCCGATATAGAAATTTGAATTCAGTAATTGATGTTCTTTCAGGATAAAAATAGCTAATAAAATGGTGTAAACTGGTTCTAAATTAATACTTAGTGAAACGGTAAAGGTTCCCAAGCGTTTTATAATATCGATGGTCACTAAAAAAGCAAAAGAAGTGCACAAAATCCCTAGAAATAAGAGCCATCCAAAATCCGAATAAGTCATTTGTAGAATTGCAACATTCATCCTTCCGATAGAAATCAGAAATATCGAGACGAAAATAAAGCCAACAATTAATTCATAAAGGGTAATATGCGTCGATGGAACTTCCTGCGAAATTTTTGCATTGAAAACAGAGAAGAGTGCTGCGCACAATGCGGAGAGTAATCCAAAGTAAAGCGCTGTCATTTCCTTTGGTGAAAAATCTCCAGCAACAAAATAAATTCCATATACAACACAGCAACTCAAGAGAAACTCTATCCACGAAAAGCGCCGTTTCATTACTAAGGGTTCTAGCCATGTTACATGAAGTGTTGTTGTGGAGAGGCATAGAATTCCAAGTGATGCTGTTGAAAGTTGTATGGAATAATAAAACGTTAGCCAGTGAGAAGCAACAATCATTCCGACTAGCGAAATTTTCCAGAGGTGTTTTTTTTGAATTTTAAAACTTTTTTTCGTTAAAATAAAAAATAAAAAAAGAACGCTTACTGCTATTAATATTCTATACCAGACAATTATGATGGCGTCTAGCTGAATTAATTTTCCTATAATACCCGTAAAACCCCACATAAAAATGATGAGGTGCATCAAGAGATGGAATTTGTATTTTTGGAACAAAAATTTATTTTTTCTTAGACCACTCTTCGATTGAAGCCTTGTTCATTCGGACATAGTTTTGATCTCCATCTTTTTCTGCTGCTTCAATAGATTTCTTAGCAGTTTCAATAGCGCCTTTAAAATCGCCATTTTCTGCTTGCAGCTGTGCTTTTAGTCTACTCATCCAATAGGCCTCAGCGCCTCGCATTTCGCAGGCTTTCGTAGAATATTCTAGCGCTAATTTAAGGTCTATTTTTTCCTGAAAATAATAGCTTGCTGTTTGGTGAAAGTCATTTGCTGATGGACCAGCCATTGTTTTTTTGATACTCGCCAAGACTTTTGATTTAGTGTCTATTTCAAAAGGAAAATCTACTTGTGTTTTATCCCAATAAATAGATAGTGTAGCTCCGTTGAACTGCAAATTATCAAGTGAGATAGTAAGATTTTCAACTACATTATCTTGTTTTTTCACCTCTGAACTAAGTCGTAAAACAACTTTTGCATCATCCCACTTTTCTGGCATACCCCAATTTGTAGTTTCCGAATAAAAATAAAGCTCCCACATTTCTTTCGACGGTTTTGCATAGAGGGCATAGGTTCCAACTTTTAGGGTGTCTTTTCCAAAAATCAAATTTTCACTCGTTGAAATTTTCGTATTTTCATTTGCTCCAAGTCGCCAAGTTTCTCCAAAAGGAACAACTTCCCCAAATACTTCGCGGTTTTTCTTTCCCGGACGTGAATAGCTAATGCTGATATCAGCCAAACCAACTTTTTGTTCAATTTTTCCAAGAGGACTTGCTTTTGGCATTTGAATTTGAGCATTTACTTGCATTGTTAAAAATGCGGATGCTAGCAGTAAATTTTTTTTCATGACACTAATTTTAATTATTTGTTTATTTCTAATGTTGTTTCCACTTCCCAATTTGCCCGGACTTTTACGGGCGTATTAAAATACAAAACATCTTCAGCTTGTTTTTGTTGCTGAACATCTATTGGATCCCACTTTTCATTCTTGTTTTCATCTAAAATTATCCGGAAGGAATATTCTCCTGGCAAGAGATTCTCAAAGATGAAATCAGAGGAAGTTCCATTGGTTGAAAGTGCTTTTATCACTTTTTCTTTTTGAATAAGTTCGATAATTCCCGAAGATATATTACTGCTTAAATGAACCAGTAATTTTCCAAATTCTTTTTCTTCTTTTACTTGAATAGTTTGTTTTAATGGGCTGTTTTGCGCACTGCTCTCTCCTGTTATTGCTCCCTCCATTAATTCTATTAAAAATTCGTTTGAGCTAGTATTCTTTATTTTTAAGCGTAACTTGTTAAAAGAAATCTCACTATCAAAAAGTATACTGCTGCTATCTTTGGTATTTAAAATCTTAATTTTTTCTTTGTCAATGTTTTTTAACTTGTCGTTGACTTCAAACTCAAGTATTTTTTCAGAACCATTTAAATTTTCAATATAACGAGGTTTTAGTTTCGTTGTCCTGTCTTTTTCTGAATACCTTAAATTAAATGTATCAGCTTCAATAATTAGTTTCAAAGGGTTGCTGTTTGTTTGTCTAATTGAAATGAGTAAACTGTCTTTGTTACTTTTTAAAGTTTGAAAAAAAGCAATAGAAGGAACTATCAAACTATCCAGTTCAATCTTGGCCGTTTGTCTTTCTTCAGGCAGATGAATACCAATCAAACCTGGAGGAAGTATGCGCGCATTTTTTATCTTATCGCTATTCTTTGGAATAGAAAGTACAGATTTTAAGGTATCATTTTTTCGCTCCAAGATGTTAATTTCAGTGAATTCCCAACCTTGTTTTTCAGTTTTTTGAATGATTAGGTCATTGTTGACATCACTAAAACTTTTTACAAAATAATTCCCAGCTTTTAATGTTGAGAATGCACTTAAGCCCATTTGATTACTTTTAGCAAAATACCTTGGTTTTTCAGCATTCAATGAATCGTATAATCCAACAACGATATTGCTTACTTTTTGCTTGGAAAAAGCATCAAAACAAGACACAAAAATCTGCAGTGAATCTAAAATATTTCCTGTGGAAAAAGTGAGCTTCATGAGGGAATCATTTCCTTCAGTTAAATCTTTTACTGCTTTGTTTAAATAGATGCTGTAGCTTGTATTTTCTTTCAATTTACGCTTCCAAGAAATAGTAAGAGTTTTCTTTTTTATGGAGGAAACTAACGCTGCATCATTGGGCATTAAAAAGATGTTTTCTGTTGGTTTATTCAAGACAATAAATTCATTAAACTCAATAGAAACTGAAGTATCTTTAAAATTTACTGTTTTATCTTTTAAGGAAGATTTTTTGATTTGTGGCGCAATTATATCTTTTTCGCCTCCTGAAATTGTACCAACCTGCGCACAGGAGGTCACAAGAAAAATAGAAAGAATTATAAAATAGTAACGAGCCATGAACAAAGTTCTTCTAAATGCTGTGAGTCAGTTGCGTCAAAGTTAGCCAATTCTTCACTATCAACATCTAAAACACCAATTACTATTCCGTTTTGAATTAGTGGAACTACAATTTCACTTTTCGAAATAGAACTGCAGGCAATGTGTCCAGGAAAAACGGAAACATCTTCTACAAGTAGGATTTTTTTTTCTTCCCAGGCCTTACCGCAAACACCTTTCCCTTTTTTAATTCGCGTACATGCAATTGTCCCTTGGAAAGGTCCGAGCACTAATTCATCACCTTTAACTAAATAAAATCCCACCCAAAAGAATAAAAATGTTTCTTTTAATGCTGCACTTATATTTGCAAGGTTTGCAGTTGCATCTGATTCA
>RFSL01000211.1 GCA_009923965.1 Flavobacteriia bacterium
AAAATGTTCTTGCAGAAATTTTAAAAATTAACAGTTTCAGTTCAGTAGCTAAAACCAAGAAATTCAAGGCCGAAATTAGTTTCGTTACTATTCACCAAACAGCCCTCACTTTGATTAAATTCTTGATTTTCAACATTCAAGTAATTTATTGGTGCGATTGCGAACACTCAAATAAATTAATGAAAAACCGTTTTATATGTTCCAGCACCTCAAAATAAATGATTTCGAGCTGTTTAGCGCCCTAAATAAATCAGTAATACAGAAATATCACTTGGGGAAACCCCAGAAATGCGCGAGGCTTGTCCAATAGTTGCTGGCTGAATGCTAGAAAGTTTTTCAATGGCTTCGGTGCTTAAGCTTTTCATTTGCTGAAAAATAATATCATTCGGAATAAGAACGTCCTCAAGGCGCTTCATTTTCAAGACCATTTCTTCCTCTCTTTGAATATAGCCCTCGTATTTTAACTGTATTTCTGCCTGCGAAACAATGTCAGGGTGGAACTTTAATTGCTCTTCGGCTTTTTGCTGCGCTTCTGGAGAAAGCTGTAGTAAATCCTCCAAGCCAATTAAGGGGCGCGATAAGATTGTTGTTAGCTTAACTTGTTGATTTACAGTTGCTGAACCTCTTTCTACAAGCAAAGGATTTATAATTTCTGGTTTAATCCCAATAGCGCGGAGGTCTTTTTTAAAACTTTCAGTTCCCTTAATTTTGGCTTCCACAAGACTCACTTGCGCTTCATCGGCCAGGCCAATTTTAAAACCAAGATGAGATAAGCGAATATCTGCATTATCCTGGCGCAATAAAATTCTATATTCCGCTCTACTTGTAAACATCCGATAAGGTTCTTTCGTTCCTTTCGTGATTAAATCGTCAATTAAAACGCCAATATACGCATCGCTTCTGTTTAAAATAAAGGGGTCTTGCTCCGTGTTTTTGAGGTGCGCATTTATTCCAGCCATTAGGCCCTGACACGCTGCCTCTTCATAACCTGTTGTACCGTTTATTTGTCCAGCAAAATAGAGGTTTTCCACCATTTTAGTTTCCAGTGTGTGTTTTAGCTGCGTTGGGGGAAAGAAATCATATTCAATCGCATAGCCAGGCCGAAACATTTTTACTTCTTCAAAGCCAGGAATACTTTTCATTGCGCTAAACTGCACCTCTTCGGGTAAGGAAGTGCTAAAGCCGTTTACATAGATTTCCACTGTATTCCAACCCTCCGGTTCCACAAATATCTGATGGCGATCTTTGTCTGCAAAGCGATTAATCTTATCCTCAATACTCGGGCAATACCGTGGCCCAGAGCTTTTAATAGCACCGTTAAACAT
This sequence comes from Flavobacteriia bacterium, assembly GCA_009923965.1. GTDB lineage: Bacteria > Bacteroidota > Bacteroidia > Flavobacteriales_D > Crocinitomicaceae > UBA952. The sequence goes on from RFSL01000211.1 coordinate 1,326, forward strand.
AGGCGAGCGATCAAAGCCTGTTCTTAAAAGGTCGTGAGTTTCTTGATTCGTATACGTAATATGGCAGGCGCGCTGTTCTTTTAGGGAGCTTGTGTTGCCATAACTAAACTTTGAGGGGTTTTCATCACCCAATTGAATCTCCATTTTAGTGTAATCTAAGGATCTCCCATCAACACGAGGAGGAGTTCCAGTTTTCATTCTTCCACTCTCAAAACCAAACTCCAATAAGTCTTCCGTAATTCCCGTTGAAGCCTTTTCGCCCACTCGTCCTCCGCCAAATTGCTTTTCCCCGAGGTGAATTAAGCCATTTAGAAACGTGCCATTCGTCAGCACAATTGATTTCGCATAGATATTCAAACCAAAACCCGTTTTTACGCCTATAGCTTTGTTGTTTTCTATAATAACGCCGTTACACATGTCTTGCCAAAAATCGACATTCTTGTTTTGTTCTAACAAGTAGCGCCATTCCGCAGCAAAAAGCATTCTATCATTTTGAGTTCTTGGAGACCACATTGCTGGACCTTTCGAAAGGTTTAGCATTCTAAACTGTATTGCGCTTTTATCGCTCACAATTCCCGAACCACCGCCAAGGGCATCAATTTCGCGTACAATTTGTCCTTTGGCAACACCTCCCATAGCTGGATTGCAGCTCATTTGGGCAATCGTGTTCATGTTCATTGTAATAAGCAAAACACTGCTACCCATCTTTGCAGCGGCATTTGCGGCCTCACAACCAGCATGCCCGGCGCCAACAACAATTACATCGTATTTATCTAACATATTTTTTGTTTCACGTGAAACAA
>RFSL01000212.1 GCA_009923965.1 Flavobacteriia bacterium
GCCCATTTTTTTTTAAAATTAAAACCTATTCTGGCGTTAAATTGGGGAACAGTAAGTGTTGATGGATCTACATACGTTATAAAATCTGGAGAAGGCCGATCTGTAGCTTGAACTCCAGCCAAGGAAAAGTCATATCCCGGACCAAAAAAACTTATTTTACTATTTGTATAGGCACTTCGATTGTACCCCCAATAAACAAACATAGCACGTTTTGCTTGGGAATCTTTACTCGTTTTTTGACTTGTACCAAGAAATGGTAAAACCAGTAAAAATGATAAAATTATAAAGGTTTTCATCTCGCAATTATTTTTAACCATTCTTCTTGAGAAAGTATTTTTTCCAAACGGAAATGTTGGCGCTTATCCATGCTATGCCATTCCACTAAACCTAAGCCCTCAGCAAAATATGAAAGCAACTCAGCTTGTTTAGCTTGTTCTTTTCTTGTGTATGGATTTAATATAGTTTGTATTAATTTATCACTGAAAACTAACGTTTTTGTATTTTTTTCTAAAGTAACTGTTGATTTTTTTGCTAGAAATTTTCTTTTCTTTTCATACAATATAACTGTTGAATCAGTTAGACCTGAAAATTTTGAAGCAAACCAAAGCTCTTCGTTCAGATTCATGGGGAATAAGCCGTTTTTATAAATAAATGCTTTTTCTTTTTGTTGAAAGCGATTTACAACCATATGATCTAAGACATTTAACGAGTCAATATTATAATTTAGAGCTTCTAAAATTCTAAAATCGCTAGAATAACGCTCAACAATTAAGTGTTCGCCTGCTTGATCTGTAATTGTATAAATGCGATGAAACTCTTCCTCTAATCCATTCGCAATATTTCGATATAAATAGACTTGTGGTTCAGATTGAAGCGGATAAAAATATGCTGCATTTGGATTTATAGATGTAAAATCTGGTTTAGAAGTACAGCCGAAAAATAAAATAGGGGTTAAACCTAAAAATAGCAAGCGCAAATAACTCATTTTGTCATCTTTAAAAATGATACTTCTTGTTCGGTTAAGTGACGGTAATACCCTCGTGGTAGATCTTTTTTTGTAAGCCCTGCATATTGCACGCGGTCTAATTTTACAATCTGGAACCCTAATGCTTCAATAAGTCGACGGACAACTTGTTGCTTGCCAGAGCGAATTTCAACACCTACTTCTCTCGAAGTCCCTCCTTCTACATATTCTGCTTTTTCAGCTTTTGTCTTGCCGTCTTCTAAGTCTATTCCTTTTAAAAGTTTTTCTAAATCTTCTTTTGAAACAGGTTTATTTACTTCTATATGGTACATTTTTGCTGCTTGGTAGCGAGGATGCGTTAATTTCTTCGCCATGTCACCATCATTTGTAAATAACAACAGGCCTGTTGTATCTTTTTCCATTTTTCCCATCGGAAAAATTTGTTCCTTACACGCTTTATTTACAAGCGACATAACTGTTTTTCGACCTCTTGGATCGTCTATGGCGGTAATATAACCCTTAGGTTTATTCAATAAAACATAGCGCTTGGTTCCAAGATTAATCGTTTCTCCATCGTATTGAATAACATCTGTAGGCTGGATTTTGAATCCTAATTCAGTAACAACTTTTCCATTGACACTAACAACACCTGTTTGAATTAAAACATCCGCTTCCCTACGAGAGCAAATTCCGGCATTTGACATGTATTTATTCAAGCGAACATTCTCTTCTCTAAAAGACGGAAGAGGATCTCCTTTCTTAACTTTTATTTTATAATCTATGTACTTTCGTTTGTCCCTATCAGTTACTGTTTTCGTTTTGTCAAGCGGGGTTTTCTCCTTTACTTTCTTAGAAATACTTCGAGAGCTAACAGGGGTTTTTTGTACGGTAGGTTTTTTTGTTCTCATAATATAGCTACAAAGATAAGGAAAGAGAAGTGAATGTTGCTAATTTCAGGTTTTTTCAAAAAATAGAATGGCTTAAAGTACTAAAAATTCAATTTTTGAATTCCTATCTTTGCACTATGCTCGAGGATGAAAAAATAAATTTAAGGCAATTTCTACCCTTGAAATACAGTAAAATGTATGTTTTCCGCTTTTGTGTTTACTTTCTTTCTTTTATAATCGCTTTTTATCTGCT
>RFSL01000213.1 GCA_009923965.1 Flavobacteriia bacterium
CCGCCATTTCCCTCGCCACCAATTACGGCATTTACTTCTTTCATTTTAGCTACAACATTTACCTCTCCAACTGCAGCTGCAGCATATACTTGCCCTTTTTCTTCAGTGATATCTCGTAAAGCCCGAGTGGATGATAAATTTGAAACTGTTGCTCCTGGCATATGTTTTAAAACATAATCAGCAACTGCAACTAAGGTGTATTCTTCTCCAAACATAGAGCCATCTTCGCAGACAAATGCTAAGCGATCAACATCAGGGTCAACTGTAATTCCAATAGCAGCTTTTTGAACTTTCATTGCCTGTGACAAATCTTTCAGGTTTTCAGGTAAAGGTTCAGGATTGTGCGGAAAATCGCCATTTGGTTCGCAGTACATTTCCGTTATTTGTGAAACACCAAGCGCTTTTAGAAGAGCTGGAACAAAAATCCCACCACTAGAATTTACAGCATCAACGACAATCTTAAAATTTGCTTCTTTAATAAGCTTTGAATCAACAAGTGGTAGCGCTATAATTGCAGCAATGTGCTTCTGCATGTAGGAGTCATCGTTTCTTATTGAACCTAAGTCGTCGACTTCTGCAAATTCAAAATCTTGATTTTTTGCTATTTCTAAGAGCATTTCGCCTTCTGCTCCAGAAATAAATTCTCCCTTTTCATTCAATAACTTTAGTGCATTCCATTGTTTTGGATTGTGACTTGCTGTCAGAATTATACCACCTTGTGCACTTTCCAGGGGAACTGCAATTTCAACAGTTGGAGTTGTAGATAAACCTAAATTTACAACATCTATGCCCAAGCCAATTAAGGTTGAGGATACAAGATCTGAGATCATTTGACCTGAAATACGTGCATCTCTTCCAATAACGACCTTCAATTTTTTTGAAGGGTTTTGTGTTTTTAGCCAGCTTCCATAAGCTGCAGCAAATAAAACTGCATCTAAGGGGGTAAGTCCTTCGCCGACTTTTCCACCAATTGTTCCTCGAATCCCAGAAATAGACTTTATTAATGTCATGGTTTCTTATTTAATGAAACGCTGCTTATTTGCAATCATTTTAAGACACGCAATTGCCGCTTCTGTACCTTTGTTGCCGTGAATACCTCCGGAACGATCAATCGATTGCTGAATGTTATCATCTGTCAATACGCAAAATGCTACAGGTTTATTGTATTTTAACATCACCTCCATTATTCCATTTGTAGTTCCAGAACATACATAGTCAAAATGTTTTGTTTCTCCTTGAATAACCACGCCAATTGCAATTACACCATCTATTTTCTGCTCTTTAAAAAAATATTGAGCACCTAAGGCAAGTTCAAAAGCTCCTGGAACGAATTGAATATGAATATTTTCTTTAGCAACACCATTTTCTTCTAAAGCTTTTTGTGCACCTTCTAAAAGTTTAAATGTAATACTTTCATTCCACTCAGAAACAACAATGCCGATTTTAAAATCGGCACCATTAGGAACAAGTTCCTTATTATATTTTGAAAGATTTTTACTGGCTGTCGCCATTCCTATTTCTTTTTAATTGTACTCGTTCTTGCAATGTATTTTTCAATAGTTTTTTGAGACCCGTAGGCAGGATAATCATCTAAAATACGCGTATAATAAGTTGTTGCTGCTTCGTAATCTTTGGTTTTTTCAGCACACAAACCTGCTTTTAAAAGATACATTGGAGTTGTAAACTCATTGTCTTCTTCATCTGCAGCTTCTAAATATTTTTCTACTGCCGTGTCATATTTTTTTAACTCAGAATAGCAATCTCCTTGTAAGCCAATTGAATAAATTCGAATGTAAGTATCATTCACATCAACACCCTCTAAGTTTTTAATAGCTTTTTGAAATTGTCCTTTTTCCATGTACTGACGAGCCAAAAGAAATTGACTTATTTCGCCACCTGACTTACCATCATATTTTTTTACGACAGGCTCTAGCGCTTTAATTGCTTGATTTGTTGAATCTTTCGCAATTAAATTCTGTCCTACCCACCAACTATCGTTAGATTTTTCATTACTCGGTATCCATATAAACTGTCGGTATAAAAAATAAAGCAAAGCCAATAAAATTAAACCTCCAAGCGCATAACTTGTGATTTTAAATT
>RFSL01000214.1 GCA_009923965.1 Flavobacteriia bacterium
CCTGGCGATACTATTTATTTTTCAAATTTTGCATATAAAACATCCGTATTCGTCGTTCCAGATTCACTTACAGAAAATAGATACAGCATTATTCACATGCTTCAAAAAGATACATTAAACCTACCTGAGGTAACTGTTTACCCCTGGCCATCGAAAGATGAGTTTGAAAATTATTTTGTTAATATGCGACCTTATGATGACGCCATTCGTCGAGCTCAAAAAGAACTATCCGGAGAATCTTTGGCCTTTGTTGCTGCCCGTTTAGATGCAGATGCTTCATTGGCATTTGGAAATGTAGCTAATCAACGAGCTACTCAATTGTATACAAATGGGCAATTACCAGTTAATAATTTATTAAACCCCTATTCTTGGGCAAAACTTATTAAAGATTGGAAAGAAGGAAAATTAAGTCGGCAATAACGAACTCTTGACTTAATTTCGTGTTATAGTTGCATTGACTTCACCTCTTTGTTCTTATTTTTGTAGAAATTATTACCCATGAATAATCGAAATTGGCAAAATATTAAATCCTATGAAGATATAAAATTTGAATTCTTTGAAGGAATAGCAAAAATAACGATCAATCGTCCTCACGTTTACAATGCTTTTCGACCAGAAACAAATTTTGAAATGTTAGATGCAATTAATATCTGTCGTGAACGTCCCGATATAAATGTTGTCGTTTTTACAGGCGAAGGAGAGAAAGCTTTTTGTTCTGGCGGTGATCAAAATGTTAAAGGAATTGGCGGCTATATTTCAGAAAATGGCGTTCCAAGACTAAATATTTTAGATTTACACAAAGCAATCCGTTCTTTACCAAAGCCTGTTATTGCAATGGTAAATGGTTACGCAATTGGCGGTGGACATGTATTACATGTTGTGTGTGATTTGACAATTGCTTCAGATAACGCTCGCTTTGGGCAAACAGGACCTAAAGTCGGTAGTTTTGACGGTGGTTTTGGTTCATCCTATTTAGCACGTCACGTTGGACAAAAAAAAGCGCGGGAAATTTGGTTTTTATGCGAGCAATATACTGCTGAAGAAGCAGAAAAAATGGGAATGGTTAATAAAGTTGTTCCACTAGCTGAATTGGAAGATACAGTTGTTAGTTGGTGTCAAACAATTATGAAAAGAAGTCCCCTTGCTATTCGCATGATTAAACGCTCAATGAATGCAGAACTTGATGGCCAACATGGCTTGATGGAATTAGCAGGAGATGCCACCCTACTCTATTATTTAACAGATGAAGCCCAAGAAGGAAAAAATGCTTTTTTAGAAAAAAGAGATCCGAATTTTTTACAATATCCTAAATTCCCTTAAAACTTAAAATTATGTCTATTCGCTCATTAGAACCTAAGTTACTTTGGAATCATTTCGCTGATTTAAATGCTATTCCTCGGCCTTCAAAAAAAGAAGAAAAAATTTGTCAATTTATGATTGATTTCGGAAAAAATCTTTGTCTAGAAACACTGCAAGATGCTATTGGAAACATCATCATCAAAAAACCAGCATCCAAAGGAATGGAGGAGCAGAAAACAATTATTTTGCAAGGGCATTTGGACATGGTTCATCAAAAAAATTCAGATACTGTTTTTGATTTTGATACGCAAGGAATTGAGATGCTAGTTGAAGGTGATTGGGTTCGAGCAAATGGAACTACGCTAGGTTCAGATAACGGAATTGGAGTGGCTGCAATTATGGCAGTTTTATCTTCCAATGAAATTTCACACCCGGCTATTGAAGCACTTTTTACAATTGATGAAGAAACAGGAATGACAGGTGCAATAAAGCTAGATCCTTCTTATTTTGATGGCGAAATTCTACTGAATCTTGATACTGAAGATGATGATGAGCTTTCAATTGGTTGTGCTGGCGGAATAGATACAAATACCACATATTCCTATTCTGAAGAAAATCCAAATACAAATTCAAAAACTATTGAAATTTCTATTCTTGGCTTACTTGGAGGTCACTCTGGAATGGACATTGATAAAGGGCGAGGAAATGCGAATAAAATACTTGCTCGAATTCTTTGGGAAATAAACAATGTAATTTCAATTCAACTTGTAGCTTTTGATGGTGGAAGTCTTCGAAATGCTA
>RFSL01000215.1 GCA_009923965.1 Flavobacteriia bacterium
AATCCTTCAAATTTTGTTCGTTTTACAGCACTTTTCTGAAACAGTAGATCAAAAGTTTCTAGTTGTAAATTTTTCCAATCATTATTTGTTAAATCTAAGAGTGATAATGCAGGCTTAAACCGCGCTTCTTTTGTGACTTTTGAAAAACGATTCCACGGACAAACATCCTGACACACGTCGCAACCAAACATCCAATTATCCATTTTACCTTTAAATTCTGATGGAAGCAACTCATCTTTCAATTCAATCGTAAAATAAGAGATACATTTTGAACCATCAACTACATATGGTTGCACAATCGCTTCAGTTGGACAAGCATCAATGCATTTTGTACAGGTTCCGCAATAATCTTGGATTGGCCCGTCGGGTTCAATAACTAAATCAATAATAAGCTCTGCTATAAAAAAGAAACTGCCATTTTGAGGATGAATTAAATTCGTGTGTTTACCAATCCAACCCAAACCCGATTTTTTTGCCCAAACCTTGTCCATTACTGGTGCAGAATCTACAAAAACACGGCCACTCACCTCCCCTATTTCCTGCTTTATATGCTCTAGTAATTCAGTTAATTTATCTTTAATGACAAAATGATAATCTTCTCCATAAGCATATTTGGATATTTTTGGCGCTAAAGGATCTGCTTGTTTCTCCTCTGGAAAATAATTTAGTAACAAGGAAACTACAGTTTTTGCGTCATCAACTAATAAGCGTGGATCGAGTCTTTTGTCAAAATGATTTGACATATAAGCCATTTTCCCATGGTAATTATTATTTAACCATTGGTCCAATCGAGGTGCTTCCTCTTCCAGAAAATTTGCTTCTGAAAATCCACAATGAAAAAAACCAAGCGCTGTTGCTTTATCTCTGATTACTTTTTTATAATCTGCTTTTTGCATGAGAATTAGAACAAGTCACCTTGAGAAAAGCCAATATCTCTTCCAAGATGCTTATAGCTTCTTTCTGTTGCTTTTCTTCCGCGGGGGGTTCGCATTAAAAAACCCTCTTGAATTAAGAATGGCTCATAAACCTCCTCTAAAGTCCCTGTATTTTCACCAATTGCAGTTGCAATAGTCGATAATCCAACTGGACCACCATTAAACTTGTCAATTATAACTTTTAAGATTCGAATGTCCATTTCATCTAAGCCGTTTGCATCTACATTTAATGATTTCAATGCAAATTCAGTAATTGCATCATCTATGGAACCTGTTCCTTTTATTTGTGCAAAATCACGCACACGACGCAACAAAGCATTTGCAATTCTGGGAGTTCCTCTACTTCTACTTGCAATTTTAAAAGCAGCATCTTCATCAATCGAAATATTTAGTAATCCTGAAGAGCGTTCAACAATACTTGTGAGTGTTTTAGAATCATAATATTCTAAGCGAGAATTAATTCCAAATCTAGCACGTAAAGGACTAGTTAATAAACCTGAGCGTGTTGTAGCTCCAATCAATGTAAATGGATTTAGGTTTATCTGTACGCTTCTTGCATTTGGCCCTGTATCAATTAAAATGTCTATCAAATAATCTTCCATGGCAGAATACAAATATTCCTCTACAACTGGACTTAAACGATGAATTTCATCAATAAATAAAACATCTCCCTCACCCAAATTAGTCAGTAAACCAGCTAAATCTCCTGGCTTATCCAAAACAGGTCCGCTAGTGACTTTAAATCCTACTCCCATTTCATTGGCAATAATATGTGCTAAAGTTGTTTTTCCAAGACCTGGAGGCCCATGAAGCAAAACATGATCCAAGGGTTCTTTTCGTAATTTAGCAGCTTGAATAAAAACTTCAAGATTTTCTACAATAGCAGGTTGACCTGAAAAATCAGCTAAATATTTGGGACGAAGAACTTTATCAATTTCCTGATCAAGATTCTCATCTAAATTTTCTCTGTAATCGAAAGATTCTTCCACTTAGCTATTTTATACAAAAATACAAAAGCAAAGCAGAAAAGTGACTAATTATTTTTAATCTCCAAGTAAAAATCGCTCATGGAATCAAAGCTAAAATCTGCAAGTTTAAGTTTTGAATTAATAATATGTGTTTTTTCAGGAATACATACCACTTTCATCCGTGCAGCAAGCCC
>RFSL01000216.1 GCA_009923965.1 Flavobacteriia bacterium
TATGGCTATGTATTGTTTAACGAACGTGCAATTCGTTAAATTAATCCCCTTGTCCTTAATAACTCATCAAGCGACTCTATGTCAGTGTAAAGAACATCTCGTGGTTTACTTCCTTGAAAAGTACCAATTATTCCCATAGCTTCTAATTGATCTACAATTCGTCCAGCACGGTTGTAACCTAACTTTAATTTCCTTTGAAGCAAGCTTGCCGAACCTTGTTGATTTATAACTATAATTCTTGCAGAATCCACAAACATGGCATCTATTTCATTCATGTCTACTTCTCCAATATTTTCTCCACCTTCAGCAATGTATTCCGGTAATATAAGTGCTTCAGGAAATGCCCGCTGCTCTCCAATAAAACTGCAAATATCTTCTACTTCTGCTGTGTCTACAAAACCACATTGAAGTCGAATAATATCTGAACCAGTTGAAATAAGCATATCTCCTCTTCCTATTAATTGGTCGGCTCCTGAGGCGTCAAGAATTGTTCTAGAATCGATCTTAGATAACACTCTAAATGCAATACGAGCAGGGAAATTAGCTTTAATCATCCCTGTAATCACATTAACAGAAGGTCGTTGCGTTGCTACAATTAAATGTATTCCAATCGCTCTAGCTAATTGTGCAATTCTAGCTATTGGATGTTCTATTTCTTTGCCAGCAGTCATTATTAAATCTGCAAATTCGTCAATTAGAACAACTATATAGGGCATAAAATAATGACCTTTTTCTGGATTTAATCTACGAGTTATGAACTTAGCATTATATTCTTTAATTGCTCTAACTCCTGCATCCTTAAGTAATTCGTAGCGATTATCCATTTCTACACACAAAGAGTTTAAGGTATTCACTACTTTAGATGTATCTGTAATAATTGCATCTTCTTCTCCAGGTAATTTTGCTAAGAAGTGGCGCTCTATTTTGTTATAGAGCGTTAATTCTACTTTTTTAGGGTCAACTAATACAAATTTTACCTGTGCAGGATGTTTTTTATATAAAATAGAAACTAAAATAGCATTTAATCCAACTGATTTTCCTTGTCCCGTAGAACCAGCAACTAATAAATGTGGCAGTTTTGTTAAGTCGAATATATAAGTTTCATTGGTTATTGTTCTTCCTAAAACAACGGGTAATTCACCGTCAAAATTTTGAAATTTATCTGAAGAAATAAGGGAGTGCATGCTAACCATTTCAGGATTTGAGTTTGGCACTTCTATTCCAATTGTTCCTTTTCCTGGAATAGGTGCAATTATTCTAATTCCAAGTGCGCTTAAACTCAAGGCGATATCGTCTTCTAGATTTTTTATTTTTGAAATCCGCACTCCTGGCGCTGGGACAATTTCATATAAGGTAACAGTTGGACCAACAGTAGCTTTGATTTTTGCTATGTCAATTTTGTAATGTGAAAGCGTTTGTACAATTTTATTTTTATTGGATTCAAGTTCTTCTTTGTTAATCGAAATGTCCTTATTCCCAAAATCTCTAAGTAAATCAATCGGAGGTAAAATATACCCATCTAAGTCTTTTTTTGGATCATATTCACCAAATTCTGCTACTAATCCAGCTGCCAAAACATCTTCTTCTCCATGTTTATTCATTACTTTTTCAGTAATTGAATCACTTTCAATTGGTTTTTCATTTGATTCCTGGCCTATCTCAATTTCAAAATCATCATCTTCCTTTATTGTAACAATTAATTCACTTTCATCAAATTCAGCATCATCTTCATCTGAAAAATCAACAGTTTCTGAGACGGCATCTTTTTTTATCTGATCTTCTTTTATCGTGTTAACGACTAAAATGTCTTCAAACTCATTTGTGTTTTTCTGTTCTTCATTCTCTATATCAGAATCATTGCTTTTATCGTTTTTAAAATAGTATAAAAAAGCAGCAAAATTTGGATTAAATTGAATTGCTGTTAAGACATAGAACGACATGATTAGTAATGAAATAGTTCCTATTTTCCCGATTGTTAAAATCATCCATTCGTTCAAATAAAATCCAAAAGTGCCTCCTAGATAATTTACTGAATAAGAGAAATAACCTAAAAAAATCGATGTCCAAATC
>RFSL01000217.1 GCA_009923965.1 Flavobacteriia bacterium
TATTCAGATATATTTGTTGAGATAATTAATTATTAATTTTTTTAAAAACACATTATTATGAACAAAGCAGAATTAATTGATGCAATGGCAGCTGGATCAGGTTTGTCAAAAGCAGATTCTAAAAAAGCGTTAGACGCTTTTGTAGCATCTACAACAAGCGCGTTAAAAGGTGGACACAAAATCTCTTTAGTAGGATTTGGTTCTTTTGACATTTCTAGAAGAAATGCACGTAACGGTCGTAACCCAAAAACAGGTGCAGTTATCAAAATTGCAGCTAAGAATTCAGTTCGTTTTAAAGCTGGATCAGATCTTTCTTCAAGCGTAAATTAATTTCACACTTAAAGGAAACTAAAAGAGGTTGTTTTGCAACCTCTTTTTTTTTGTCTAAAAATTTAGATATTTTCAATAATAATTGCTGAAGCACCTCCGCCACCATTACAAATTCCTGCTCCACCTATTTTACCAGCATTTTGTTTTAAGACGTTAATTAAAGTGACAACAATTCTAGAACCTGAATTCCCAAGAGGATGACCAAGTGCAACTGCACCACCATTTACATCAACTTTTGATGGATCAAGACCTAAAATCTTAGTATTCGCAATACCAACAACAGAAAAAGCTTGATTCAATTCCCAAAAATCTACATCAGAGATCTTTAGATTCACTTTTTCTAATGCTTTTGGAATTGCCAAGGAAGGAGCGGTAGTAAACCACTCAGGCGCTTGCGCTGCATCGGCATACGAAACTATTTTTGCGAGTGGCTTCAATCCGTATTTGTCTACAGCTTCCTTGGAAGCAAGAATTAGAGCAGATGCACCGTCATTTATCGTAGAAGCATTTGCAGCAGTGATTGTTCCGTCTTTATCAAAAGCAGGGCGCAAACCTGGAATTTTATCTAAAAAGACATTTTTATATTCCTCATCTTCTTTGATGACGATTGGATCTCCTTTTCTTTGAGGTACTGAAACTGCAACAATTTCATCGTTAAATTTTCCATTTATCCAAGCTGCACTTGCTCTTTGATATGATGTTATAGCAAAATTATCTTGATCTTCTCTTGAAATACCATGTTCTTTTGCACAGATCTCAGCACAATTCCCCATTGGAACGTTATTATATACATCTAGCAAACCATCTTTAGAAATTCCATCTAGCGTAATAATGTTTCCGAATTTTGTTCCATTTCGAGCGTCTAAATAATGTGGTGTTTGTGACATATTTTCCATTCCACCTGCAACAACAATATGGTTATCTCCAGCTAAAATAGTTTGCGCCCCAAGCATTATTGCTTTCATTCCAGATGCACATACTTTATTAATAGTAGTACAAGGAACATTTTGTTCTAATCCTGCCCCTAGAGCTGCTTGTCGAGCCGGAGCTTGTCCAAGGCCTGCTTGTAAGACATTCCCCATAAAAACTTCATCAATTAAATTTATAGGAATATTTGATTTTTCTATCGCTCCTTTTATTGCTATAGATCCTAATTCTGTTGCTGAAATAGTGGATAAACCACCCATAAATCCACCAATTGGTGTTCTAGCAGCTGCTATAATATATACTTCTTTTGCCATGATAAAACTAAATTTTTAAGTCACGAAGTTACTAATTTTGAATCCAAAAATACTTAACAGTACTTTGAAATTCACTTTTGTAGAAAAAATCTACTCTTGTTTTATATAATCCTTAATACTTTATGCAAATTATTTCCATTTTGTAAGTAATTTTGAAGACCATGAATTTAATTGCAGACTTTTCATTTTTTTGGCTTATTCCCATAACTTTTATTTCACTGGGATTAACTTTTTTAATCTATCAAAACAAAAATTGGGTCAAAGAGTTAAAGTCGAAGCAAAGATTTATTCTTCGTGCGCTAAGATTTAGTTCTTTGTTTTTAATCTTATTTCTTCTTTTAGGAATTATTCTACAAGCTACTAATTACAGAGAAGAAAAACCAGTTTTTATAAGCTTGATTGATAATTCATCGTCAATGATGAATTATAAAGACAGTTCAGTTATCAAAAACCAGATTACAAGATTCAAAAAAGAGTTAGCTGATCAATTTAAAGATC
>RFSL01000218.1 GCA_009923965.1 Flavobacteriia bacterium
AATATTAGAACATCGCCCAGCAGATAAAAAAGAAGATCCAATTACATTGTTATTAAACTCCAATGGGGGTGACGTGTATGAAGCTTTAGGTATTATTGATTATAATACAAAAATATCATCTTATTCTGGTGGATGGCGTATGCGTCTAGCTATTGCAAAAGCATTAATTATAAAACCAAAAGTTTTAATAAGTAGAATAAATGCTTTGTTGCGAAGATTAGATCTAAATAAATCGAAAGATATCATTGACACTTGCACAGTAAAAATCAATCGCGAAAATTATACTGTTGAAAAAAATGGGGAGACATTTCATCTTCCACTCAAAGAATTTGAATTACTTGCACTATTAATTTCACAACCAAATTTTGTTTTTAAAAGAATTGTAATTTTAGAAAAAGTATGGGGGACTGATATTGTGGTTGGCGACAGAACGATTGATGTTCATATTCGAAAATTACGCGAAAAAATTGGGTCGCATTATATTACTACTATAAAAGGAATTGGATACAAGTTTAATAACTAAAATCGGCTAGGTTTTTAATATAATTTTTTAAACTAAAAATATGAAAAGAATAACCCTATTTTTCTATCTAACATTCCTTAGTAATGTTGTTTTTTCGCAAGATGTATTTTCTTCTGCTTTTTCAGAGATAAAAAATGACCTTGTCTCCTGGGATCCAATTCGTGGAGAATGGTTAGCAACAAGTATTCTTGCAATGAATGACAATGCAACTATTCCAGATAGAACATTTCCTGAAGAGTATACACCATATGAAATGTTGACGATGATTCCTCTCCAAAAAAGAAAGGAAATCGCAGAAAAAGTTGCAAGACAGCAAAGCACACAGAATACACAGTTCAGTCGAGAATGGAATTTCGTAAATTTATTTTTTAATCATAGTTTTTGTGAGCCATCAATTGGAAGAAGTTATGGTGATCCACACTTAAATTCTTTTGATAATGCAAGTTATTCTTTTCAAACTGTAGGGGAATTTGTGCTCTCTAAATCTAAGGCAATACCCTTTGAAGTTCAAGTACGTCAAATGCCTCAAGATCAAAGTTTTTCTCTTAATAATGCTGTTGCTATGAATGTTGGAGGCGATCGCTTGAGTTTTTATACAGATGAAAAACCCGATAATCAAAAACAAGCCTTTAGATTAAATGGAGTTGGAATGCAACTATCTGGCAGAACATACTTCTTGCCAAAAGGAGGGACAATCCGTTTAGAGGGTAGAAATTATATCGTTTCTTGGCCAACAGGTGAATCTGTGATAATTGACAATCGCGCGAGCAGAGCAATGACCTTTGTAAATATCACTGTACAAGTTTTTAAGTGCGATCAAAATCAGTATGAAGGTCTTCTAGGAAATTTAAACGGGGATCACAATGATGATTTTAACGGGCGTGACAATAAAAGACAAACTCCTGTTTTCACTTCAAGCTACGGGAATTTAGGATTTCAGCAAGCTAGTGTAATTGCAGAAAAAGAATATTTAAATTTCTTAGCAAGAGATTTTGCGGATGATTGGCGTGTTAATGACCAAACAACACTCTTTGATTATAGCTTTGGGGAATCTACCACATCCTTTACAGATAGGTCTTTTCCTTATGTTCATTATACTTTAAATGATATTCCCCTAGACCGGCAAAATAGCGCTAGGAGAAGATGTGAAGAAATGGGGATTTCTCAAGCAGAAATGAATGGCTGTATTTACGACCAAGGATTTCTAAATATTGCTCCAAATCCTATTCCAAATCCTAGTAGACCATCAAGCGGTGGAACATTACAGAAATTAAATTATCCCGCACTAAATACTAACCAAGGACTTATCATGAATGAAATCAATAAAGGGGATGGAACTACAAAACCATTAACTATTGAAAAGCCTCAAGAAATTGAGAGGGAAATCAATCAAAATGAAAGAGGGAATCAAGAAGAGATCATAAAAGTGCCAAATGTAATTACAATTCCAAAACCTGTGAGAACTGAGCCTTCAAAACCAGTCGTTCCTTCTTCAAAACCGTTTCAAAATATAACACCTATCAAAAAAGATATAAAAGGGAAAGGT
>RFSL01000219.1 GCA_009923965.1 Flavobacteriia bacterium
TTTGGAGATAATGACACAAGAAAAAGGTTACTAAGCCAAGTGCTATAATTATAAATTGTCCCTTTGTAAATGGATGGATTTTATACACCTTATACACAAAAAGCAGACGACCTAAATTGTAGCAAACTAATGCAATTGAAGTTGAAATTGCAGCTCCAGAAATACCATAAGCTGGAATAAAAAGTAGGTTCAGACCATAAACAGTTCCAATTAAAAAAAGGGTGAAAATCATGTCGTATTTATACTTCTTTGATGTGGTGAATATTGCACCATTCAAGCCAAAATACATGTCCGTCAATCGCCCTATCATTAGGAAGAAAAACACCCAAATTCCAGCTTTAAATTCTGGCTTTAAAAAAGAAAATAAGAAGTCAATATTGGACCAAATTAAAAGAAAAGAACCTAAACCAATAACCAATGCTACAGAACTAACTTGAGTGTATAATTCTTTCATTTTCTCCATTTCGCGTTTTTTCCAATGATCAGCAATTAGCGGAGAACTAATTCTTACAATTGCTTTATAAGGAACTTGCAGGGCGCTTGTTAAAAAAACAACGGTGGTATAAACACCTGTTGCTTGAAGTCCTAAATAGGAAGCAATCATTATTACATCCAGTGAAATAACCAAAGTACTTCCCAAGGTATTTAAATAATTAAAAGCCGAAAACTGGAAAATTATCTTGCGGAATTTCTTGGAAATATTGAAATTAGAAAGTCCCAAATGCAATTCATCTATACGATACATGTAAACAAGTAAAATAATGACAGGAATGAAATACACCAAGCTGTGTAGCACGACAAAATCGTCAAAAGTGATGCATTTAAACCACAGCAAGAAAAGAATACTTGTAACTGCTAATCTTAAGACGAGCTCCATTGCAAAAACAGAAACTATGTTCTTCAAAAGACTTCTCAAATAAACCTCTAAAACCAAGTAAAAAACATAGGCAATTCCAAGTGGAATTAACCAAAAATAATAGTTCGTAAAGAGCTGAGATTTTTCAAGATAAATGGATTCAATATCAGAGCGAAACCACAAAGCAATAAAAGTCATAAGAATTACTCCAATTAATACTATGGAAATACTAAAAGGCAAAAATCCGTGGTGCTTTTTTTCTTTGTTATTAAAAAATGGGAAGAATTTCCAAACAGAATAGACCATTCCAAAATTTGAAAGTTGAGCAAATAAAATTCCCAGGGAAAAAATAAGGTTTACGACACCAATTTGTTCGGTTGATAAAATCAACAAGAATAAAAAAGCCTTGTTAACATATCCGAGAAACAATCCCAAATAGGAAATGAGCATTGTGCGCAAAGAATCTTTTTGAACTATTCCCATAATTGATTTGAACAAAGATAAGTGTTAACGGCCAATAAATTAGAGTCTTTAATTATTGTTACTTTTGTTGTAATTAATCCGTGTGAAAAAAGTCCTAATTATAACGTATTATTGGCCTCCAAGTGGCGGAAGTGGTGTGCAACGCTGGCTGAAGTTTGTTAAATATTTCAGGGATTTTGGAATTGAACCAATCGTTTTAACTGTCGCTCCGGAATTTGCAGCTTTGCCAAATATAGATGAAAGTTTAGAACACGAAATACCAATTGGAATTCAAGTACATAAAACACGTGCTAAAAGTCCCTTTGGATTTTATAAAAAAATTAAAAAAGGCACAATTCCAAATAGCGGATTTGCAGGTGAGGGAAAAGCGAATTTATTTGATAACTTATTTCGCTTCATTCGGGGAAACTTTTTTATTCCTGATGCACGAATTGGATGGAATAAATTTGCCTTGGAAAAAGCACGAGAGCTAATTCAAGTGCATAGAATCGACACTGTAATTACAAGCTCGCCACCCCACTCCACCCAATTAATCGGACTCCAATTAAAAAAGGAATTTAAAATAAAATGGCTTGCTGACTTAAGAGATCCTTGGACAGAAATATATTACAACAAACTACTTTTTAGAACAAACTGGGCAAAGAAAATCGATTATCGACATGAACAAGCTTGCTTACAAAATGCAGATACATTAATTGTTGT
>RFSL01000220.1 GCA_009923965.1 Flavobacteriia bacterium
ACAATCCAAAGGTTTAATGTTTTTTCTTGGCTTTCGTCATAGTTGTTTCGCATAAATTTTAATCCAATAAACAGTTGATTTAATAATACCTCGTTTAATTTGGATAAGTGACTAACTATAAATAATATATGATTAGTTTGTGATTTTTATTTAGATTTGTTATTTAAGATTTATCAACTAAGATTTATCATCTAAGATTTATTATTATGAAAAAGAAGTTTTTATCAACATTTATTGCAAGTTTTTTGGCTTTTGGGTTTTATGCGCAAGGTCCAGCTATTGAATGGCAAAAATGTCTAGGTGGGGTATATGGCGATACTGTTCAAATCAATGATACAACCGTTTATTCATCAGGAGAAGATTTAATTCAAAAAATTAGAAAAACGAATGATGGTGGTTACATTTTAGTTGGATCAACAGGTTCTAATAATAATGATGTGAGTGGTAATCATGGTTTAATGGATATTTGGGTTGTAAAGCTTAACAACGTTGGTGTAATTCAGTGGCAGAAGTGCTATGGTGGTTCATATTATGAGTATGGAAGTGATATTCAACAAACTTCAGATGGGGGCTACATAGTATGCGGTTGGACACATTCCATTGATGGAGATATTGCTGGTTCTGGATTTCATGGTTGGCAAAATAATGGTTATTCAGACATTTTCGTTTTTAAAACAACCAGCTCTGGAGTCATACAGTGGAAAAAATGTCTTGGTGGAAATAATCAAGAGAAAGCCTATGCGATCAAGCAAACTACAGATGGCGGATACATTGTTGCAGGGGAAACAAATACAAACAATAACGGAGATGTAACAGGGTTTAATTCTAATAATTGGTATCAAACTGATGCTTGGGTCGTAAAACTTACTTCTTCTGGAAATATTAATTGGAAGAAGTGTTTTGGTGATAGTGAGGACGATAGTTTTAATTCAGTTGAAATATTAAATGATGGATCTTTATATTTTTCAGGTAATTCAACTTCATATATTGGAATGGGTAATCATGGTGAACATGATTTTTGGGTAGTTAAAACGGATGCTTTTGGTAATGAACTATGGCAAAAATTATATGGTGGTTCATCACAAGATTATGGTAATTCACTGAAAATTACTCCGGATCAAGGATTTGTATTTACGGGCGAAACATTCTCATATAATGGAGATGTATGGGGAAGTAATAATATTGATAACGATGATAGTGATGTTTGGGTTTTTCGTGCTGATAATTTAGGGAATATTCAATGGCAAAATTCTCTTGGTGGTTCCATAAGTGAAGGTGGTAATGATGTTGTTGTTACCGCTGATGGTGGATATGCTGTTACAGGTTATACCAATTCATTTAACGGAGATGTTAGCTATAATTATGGGTTCAATGATTTTTGGATTGTAAAATTGAATAGCGCAGGTAATAAAACATGGGAAAAATGTTATGGTGGTGTTAACCATGATGTTTCAAATTCTATTGTCGAAACTACAGATGGAGGTTTTGTGCTTGCCGGGTCAATTCAATCTAATGATTATAATAGTACTATTTCGGGTTCTTATGGAAGTGGAGATGGTTGGGTGGTCAAATTAGGATATTATAATGATTTACAGGAAGCTAATCAATTAGTTTTTACTGTATTTCCAAACCCAACATCTAACATCATCACCATCCAAGGAAAAGAAGACATGCACCAAATCTTCAAAATCTTTGACCAAATGGGCAGAGAAGTATATAAAGGAAAATTGAATGGCATTACAACAGATGTGTATCTTACTAATCTCTCAAAAGGAATTTACACATTGAAAATTGATGGTAATTACAAACCTTTTCAAATTGTGAAGGAGTAAATTCCTTTTTGGGCTTGTATTGCATAAATTATCAAAAACTGTTTGTGCTTTTAATTTCAGATGAGATTATACCTTTGAAAAAGGCCTCATGAATAGTTTTTCGTTTAAGATTATTTATTGGCTAGATGCGTCTAAGTTAAAAAAGAAGAAAACAACTTAGAAAAATCGCTTTTGAACAAGAGTTGC
>RFSL01000023.1 GCA_009923965.1 Flavobacteriia bacterium
CTTTCAGTTCCTGACCCTTATTATGGCAGCTTAGAGGATTTTAAAGCTGTTTATGAATTAGTAGAAAAAGTAACTTCAGTTATCATAACGAAACTTAAAAATGGAGAAATTAGGTAAATTATTTTTGATTCCAAATACCTTGGGAGGAGAATCTATTTCGGATATAATCCCAGATGATGTTATAAAATCAACAATTCTATTGCGCCACTTTGCAGTCGAAGAAATCAAATCTGCCAGACGTTTGCTGCGAAAAATGGACCGTCAATTTCCAATTGATGAATGTCAGTTTACACTGATGAATAAGCATTCTAAAGAGTCGGACATGATGAAAGTACTCCTCAAACTAACAAATGGTGAGGATGTAGGAATAATTTCTGAAGCTGGTTGCGCCGGAATTGCAGATCCTGGCGCTGAATTGGTATTTTTAGCTCATAGTCAAGGAATTCAAGTTGTTCCTTTTGTTGGGCCATCATCTATATTTTTAGCATTAATGGGAAGTGGATTTTCAGGGCAGCATTTCACTTTTCATGGTTATTTACCAAAGGAACGAAAAGACCGTATTCGAAAAATGAAAGACATGGAAATGGATACTCGCCGCCATGGTGGGACACATATTTTTATGGATACTCCATTTCGAAACATGAATGTTTTAGAGGATTTACTGAATGAATTAACAGATACCACTCAATTGTGTATAGCTTCTAATTTAACCATTCACAATGCTTGGATTCAGACTCATTCAGTAATTGAATGGCGCGAGAAAGCCTATGACTTAAGTAAAATACCAACAGTATTTCTGATTGGAACAGGTCAATAAGTATCAATTATATAATATTCTATAAAATAATATTTCTTTATTTTTTTACAATATTCTATTCTTTATGTGCAACTTTACAAAAAAAAAATGAAGCTCTCTCCATCTCTTTTACTGTTTAATTTTATTTTGTTTTCCACGAGTATTTTTTCTCAGATTTCAAACGATGTCAACGAAGAAATAGTTGAAGAACCAAAAACATTTTCTTCTACACGGATCATTAATGGTCACTCCATTGCTACTCTTCCTAAAGGATCCTACGAAATGCGTATTGAACATCGCTTTGGAGATATTTCTGGTACTAATGGAGGATACCAAAACATGTTTGGCTTCGATTATCTTTCTGACATGAGAATTGCCTTAGAATATGGCGTGAATGATAAATTAATGATTGGCTTTGGAAGATCAAAGGGAACAGGAGCTCCATATAGATCATTACTTGATGGATTTGTAAAATATAAAGTTTTGCAGCAAAAAAAAGGAAATATGCCGATTTCACTTACGCTAGTTTCAGGTTCGAGTTTTACTTATATGAAAAGTTCAACGCTTCAATCTGATGTTAGTTTTTTTCCAAAAGCAGCTCATCGCTTAGCTTATTTTACACAAGTTAATTTATCAAAACATTTTGGTGAGAGATTTTCCCTTGCTTTAGCCCCAACTCTTCTTCATCGAAATTATGTTTCACAAAATGATCAGAATACACTATTTGCACTTGGAAGCGCATTTCGCTTGAAAATTAGTAGTCGCTTTGCAATACTTGCTGAATACTATCATGTTTTTCACAATGAACAATTTCGCCCTTCAAGTTTTTATAAGAACAGTTTAGGAATTGCTTTGGAGTGGTTTACTTTTGGGCACAACTTTACTGTCAATTTTACTAATTCTGGTGGTTTAGGTGAAACTCAATTTATACCTTACACTACAGAAAATTGGTTGAAAGGGCAATTTAGGTTCGGTTTTTGTGTAGCTCGTAAATTTTAATCTTTAAATCATGAAAAAATATTATCTTGTCATTTCTTACATTTTTTTACTTGTTATAAGTACATCTTTAGCTTTTCTTCCAATTGATCGTTTTGAAATTACTGACGCTTTCTCTCTTAAATTTAAGAGTGCTGATCCTTCAGGTTCTTTTAATAAAATGGAAGGCACAATAGATTTCAACGAGCAAAGTTTAGAGACTTCAAAATTTAATTTCTCAATCGCGATTTCGTCAATAAAAACAGGTAATGGAATGCGAGATAAAAAAGCTCAAACAGAAGAATGGTTTGATGCCAAAAAATACCCGAATATCAAGTTTGTATCAAAAACAGTAGAAAAAGAAGATGATTTATATAAAATTACAGGAGAATTATCCATTAAAGGCACAACTAAAGTGTATGTAGTTAAAGCAAAGAAAAGTGGGTCAGGAAATACTATTTCTTTTGCAGGAAGTATTAATGTAAACAGAATGGATTTTAAAATTGGAAAAAAGAGCGATGTCGTTCCAGACATCATGAAAGTTTCTTTTAATCTTCCTGCAGAAAAAAAATAACATGTTTAAGTCTTATTTTCTTTTAGGTTTAGTAGTTTCCTTAATTTCATCTCTCGGAGCAGCTGTTTATGTGACCAAATACTATGAGGTAATGGCAAACTTTTCTCTCATACTTCCTCTTTGGAAAATTATAGCAACTTATTTTACTGTAGGACTAAGCGTATCCGGCTTATGTTTTCTCAGCACTCGATTAGCACCAAAATTCGGCACTATTATATTTAATATAGTTCTTGTTTTTGCAACGTTATGCAGCATACTCCTTCCAATAATGAAAGAGGATTTCCCAGAGACATTGGAAATGACTGAATTTTATCCTGGATTTGTAATTCCCTTACATTTTATTCTTCCACTATTTTGGTTAGCACTTTCACCTATTATTAAAAAAAATGAAAATTAGCAGCTTTATTATACTATTTATTCTTGTCTGCAGTTGCAAAAAGGATAAAGTTGATTTCTATTCAAATGCAAATTGTTCAGATACAGTATTGTTTAACACTGAAATTCTCCCACTTATTTTGGATAATTGTGCTGGCTGCCATGACAATCAGAATGGTTATTCTCTTACAAATCACGCTACTATTTCATCTAATTCTTCTGCCATTATTGGAGCTATGAGAAAAAGCGGTTTTAAGTTGATGCCGAGAGACGGAAATGGTAATGGATACGCCTTGCCTGATAGTATTATTCAACGAATGGAATGTTGGGTGAATCAAGGAAAAAAAAATAATTAGTACAAATTTAAAATAATATAACATGAAAAAAATTGCATTTATTATCTCATTAGGATTTACATTTTCTGGAATAGCACAAACAGCAGGAACTTTGACATTTAACTTTAACGAAGTAAGCAAGCCAGCTTCTGCAACCTATCAAAATTTAGGTAAACATGTTCTTGCAGTTTGGATTCAATCTGATTTAGGGTTATTTGTAAAAACAAGATCTAGAAATGTTGGAACTGTTACCAAAGATCATCTACAAACTTGGGCCGTTAATTCAGGCGGTGTTGCTACAAATGCAATTGCTGCAAATTGTAATGTTGTAAGTGCAACCACTGGCGCCACTTTAACAAGTTTTGGCAATAGATCTATTACATGGGATGGGACTGATGTTGATGGGAATAGTGTTCCTGATGGTATTTATAAGGTCTCCATTGAAGAAACATGGAATCATGCTTCTAGTAATACAGTTGTTAGGTCTTTTTCATTTGTGAAAGGTCCAAATAGTGATGCTCAAACTCCAGCTTCAGATGTTAATTTTGATGCTATTACACTTTCATGGAATCCAACTATAAATGGAATTGAGGAGAATTCTGATTTAGGGTTAGGTGTAAAAATATTCCCGAATCCTTCTTTAGAAGGAACATTTACAATTCAATTTTTAAAGGCCTCAAGTATTAGTGTTACTGATTTTTCCGGTAAACTATTACTTAATCAGAAAGTTGAACCTTCAACTACCTCAACTATCGTGAATTTATCATCATTTCCAAATGGTATTTATTTTGTGAATGTAAAAGAAGGAGAACGAGTTTCAAAAAATCAAGTTATTCTAGATATAAGTAAATAAGATAAAGAACGATCTACTCAGTTTATTTTCCTGTACTAATAATAAACTTTTGAAAACCATCTGAAAGGAAAGTTTTATAGATACCTCTCTTATCCATATAAATTATCAAAGCCTCAATTTCCTTATATTTTTTAAGGTATTTCTTTGCTTTTTTCAATCCCATAACCAAAATCCCTGTTGCAGTTGCATCTGAAATAATACAGGAGTCTGAAATAATCGTAACACTTAGTAAATTGTTTTTTGTTGGGTCTCCAGTTTTAGGGTCTATATGATGAACTATTTTTTCGCCATTTTCTATAATATAGCGCCTATAATTTCCAGAAGTTGCAATCGCTTTATTTTCTAGTTTTACAATTGTATGATAAGAATTTAAACTTTTCTGATTGGCAATAGGAATTTCTATCCCAACTAACCAAGAATCTTTGTCGTTTAGTCCTTTTGCATAAACTTCTCCACCAATTTCAATGATGTAGGAGTCAATATTCTTAGCATTAAAAAATTGCCGAACAATATCAACAGAATATCCTTGTGCAAAAGCATTAAAATCAAGTGAAACTCGGGGATCCGTTTTTACTATTTTTCCTTCTTTAATGTTGATTAAATTAAAACCGACAAATGTTAAAATACTGTCTATTTTTTCTTTTGTAACCACAATTTTTTCCTTTGGTCCAAATCCCCACGCATTTACCAATGGATATACGGTTGGGTCAAATGATCCATTTGTACTTTTCCATAACTCTTTCCCTTTTTTAAAACATGTGAGAAAATAGTCATCAAGCACAACATCTTTTTCATTGTTATTAATCTTCGAAATAAGGGAATTTGGATTGTAGGTTGAAAGCGATAAATCAAATTCAAATAAGAGTTTTGAAATTTCATCTTCAAAATTCCGATCTTGCTTGTCGTAATAGGTAATGTGATATGTTGTTCCTTGAGCTTCCCCTTCAATAAATATTATTTTGTTTTGGGAGTAAGAAGTTGAATAACACAAAATTGATAGCGATAAAAATAAAAGATTTAAATAGTACATTTATAGTAAGATAAGTTTGGTAAAGATAGTTAGTTGCCCACTAATTTTCTTTTTTTACTTCTAATAACTTCTTAATTTCAAGTAATAACTGTAACTCTTAGATTGCGTGGTAAAATAAATTTCAAAACAGGAGAGAAATCCAAGAATTCCTCTCGTTTTTTCTAGAAAGAGTTATTTTACCCCGTTAAATCGCCAAAAATAAAGTTGTAATATTTCATCTTTATTTCGAGCAAAGATAAACAATTGGGCTATTAATAAAAGACGGGCAACCGCAAAAGGAAAATGCTAGAATACTTTCTTTAAACAATTCAAAAAGTACAGTATAAAAATAATGTCAAAAGGTATACACTCAACCAATTGGACAAAACTTAAGATTTATAAATTACCTAGAGCCTTTTTATGATTCAATGCTGATTTTAGCGCTTGTTCTGTCGCAATCAAGAGATTCTTCATGATGCTCGTATATTCCGCGTTTAATTTTGCCAAGTCCGCACTAGACGCTGCACCAAGTTCTACTTTATCCATCATGCTTTTTTCACGCAGTTGATACGCCTCCAATTCTTTCGCACGCAACTTCAATTCAAATTGAGCCAAACGAAAGTTGTTTTGACTTTCACTAATTTCGCTTTGAACTTGACGCTCTAAATCACTCAATCGTGCTTTGCTTTTATCTGCTTCCAACTGTGCAATTTTTGTGGTTTGCATGCGGTATCCTCCTTGGAAAATACTCAATTTGAGTTCCACACCAACATACGAATACGCATACCACGGATTTGCGCTCATCAAATCAAATGTCTGACGGAAAGCCTGAGTAGCCAATCTGCTGTTCATATTGATTGTAGGCAAGTAATTCCATTTAGCTGCCTTGGAAATTTGAAGCAATTCAATAGATGTTTGTTGCGCCAAACGCATGTCAGGACGATTCGAAAGATCTGTTTCGGTTGACAAGACCGCGTGTGTGTTAAGCATAGATGAACCGCTAACTGTAATGATTGCCCCATCTAACTTTCCAGTGATGCGCTCTATTTTAGCGACGGTATTTTCTATTTGAATGGCATTGAGTTCACGGTTGTATGTACTCAACTCCACATCTACTGCAGCTTGTTCCACATCGATTTCAGTCTCAGTTCCTTTTGATAATTTTTTTGTCGACGCAGTCAGGATTTCTTTCTTCGCTGCTTCTTGTTGACTGTAGATTGCATCCAAAGATTGCAGGGTGGACAACTGAAAATACAACAATGAAATGTCGTAGGTCAACTGTTGTTTGCGGTTTTCCAAATCAATCATCGCTTTCGTGCGTTTCATTCCTGCCAATTTTCGGCTGGCCAAAGCGCTTGCATTGAATAGTGGAATTGACCCGTCAAAGGCAAGATTGGCATTCCACGGTGTTCCTTGCAACAACCGCTTGTACCCCTCATCTGTACCGCCAAAAGCACTTGTTGGCAAAATGAAAGACTGTCGCTTCACATTGTACCGCGTATCGAAACTCATGTCCAACTTCGGAAGTAAAGCAGATAACGATTGCGCATATTGCAAATTATAAATCTGTGAATCCATTTGAGCGATGGCATACAAAGGGTCATTTTTCAGTGCAATATTTACTAATTGTTCAATGTTATACGTTGACTTCGGGTCTTTTTGCGAAAAGGTAAACGATTGATAGACGAAGAATGCGGCTAAGAGAATATATTTCATCATAAGATTAAGTTCTAAAAACGGAAGCAGGTTCTAATTTGGCGATTCGGCGAATGGCGAATAATGTTCCTGAAATGGAAATCACTGCAGTGATCACAAAGAAGGCAAACTTCACCACAGGTGGGAAAGAGAACAATGTTCCCGCATTTGCGATCCCGTTTCTAAATCCTTCAATGAGTGCGTAACCAATCATGAAACCGACAATCGCATACAACATGGCCTGCATGAGAATCAATTTGCGGATGTATCCATTCGTCGCTCCAATCGCTTTAAGAGTACCATAATCTTTGATGCGGTCGATCGCTGCAGAATACAGAGTGAGGCCGATAATGATGAAACCCGAAATCAAGGCGAAAATGATTAAGGTACCAAAAGAGAAAGCGATCCCGCTTGATTTTAATACGGTAAGAATCGTTTGATTTTTAAACTCCTTTGGCATCCATGCTTTCACACCGGGAATATTCGCGTTGATGTAATTAACCACTTCTTGCATGTTCTTATCTTCGTCAACCTTCACTAAAAAAGCAGATGTTTTATTCACCGGTAAATTTCCCAGAAAACGTGCTCTAGCAATTGTTGTGTAGGAAATCAAACCGCCACCGAATGAACGCGCCCCTTTGGTGACCGCCGCGATGTAAACTTGTTTCCCGTTGATTTCGAAATAATTTCCTTTTTCTGGTTTACCCAGCGCTTTTCCGTCGAAAAAATCGACCGACACCGCTCCATCTGGAATTAAATCAGCTGCTTCGCCATCGAACATGATTCCATCTTGGATGCCATTAAATTCTGGGAGTTCAACACCTACCACACTCATTCCAGCTGATGTTCCATCATTGAAGCGTGCAGCTCCAGCAGAAATCACCAATTGGTGTGCCTTTGCCACATGGGGTAAACTTTCTATTTCATAGCCTAAGCGCACATCGATCGGTGCTAGGGCATTCACGTTTTCTGTTTTGTTGTCGGTCACCCACACATAGCTATCATTCACCCGCACGTAATAACACATGGCATTCGTAAGGAAGGTAAATATTCCCGTTTGCTGTCCAATTAAGAAGATGGAAATAATTACTCCGAAAAGCGCACCAACACTCTTTGGCTTATCAAACCTCATGAATTTTAGAGCGGTCAATAACAGCTGCATTGTTTACAGTTTAATGATGCATTCCACGCGACTACCAATCAATACAGCAGAAGGATTGTCCACCCGAACCCGAACTTCACGTACTCGGCGGTCTTCGAGGTTGTCCGCACGGTCGCTGAAGATTGATTTTTTCGAGAGGTAGGGTGCGCAATACACAACTATTCCAGAGGTAAGAGTTTGCTTCGTTCCTTGAAGATTAATTGAAACGCGTTGTCCTTTTTTCACTTTCATTGCAAATAATTCATCCACTTCTGTGATGGCAATCAATCCACCTGCAGGGGCAAAATCACCGAGTTTTGTTCCAGCGCCAATTGCTTGTCCAAGTTTGATGTCCCAGTTGAGCATCATTCCATCTGCGGGGGCGTTTATGCGTTTTTTATTGCGCATCTTGCTGATGTAGTTCGTTTCTGCACTCACTTCATTTACTCCAGATTTAGCTTCTTGCAAATCTGCTTGTGCAATGATCAAATCTGCACGCAAATTGTTGTATGCTGTTTCGGAATCGGTCGCTGCCTTTTCTGTTCCAGCTTTGGCATCGGCCAGTGCACGGTCCCTTTTGCCTTCCACATCGGCAGCCTCCAATTTTATTTTAATGGCTTCCACTTTTGCTTGCAGGCTAAATACACGTTGATTGCGAGATGCCAGTTTTGAGGTGCTTTGTTCCACTTGAGCCGATTCAGCGCTGTCATCCAAAAGCATGATGAGTTGCCCTTTCTTTAAGGGCTCGCCTTCAATTACGAGAATTTCAACCACTCGACCTGCGATTTCTGCGCCGATTGGAGAAATTTTATTTTCGGGCTCGATGCGGGCAATCCCGATTAGTTCTTTGATGTTTTTCAGGTTATAATCGGAAGATTTCTTCTTCGGTTCTTCTTTTTTTCCACCACAGGATGCGAGAAGTATTAGTCCAGTCAGGACCAAAAGGTTATTTTTCATATTAATGGATTGAAAATGCATTTGTAATTCCGTCTTTCTCTATTTCAGTTGCTTCACCACCGTCTACTTTGATGACACGATCGGCATAAGCGAGCAAGCGTGGGTCATGGGTCACAACGCACACGCTCTTGCCACCTTTGGCTAGGGCTAACAATTCATTCATTACGGTTGAAATCGATGATGCATCGAGTGAGGCTGTTGGTTCATCACAAAGAATCAGTTTTGGGTCCGTCACCAAGGCACGTGCGATTGCCACACGCTGTTGCTGTCCTCCCGACAATTGCTTTGGCAAACTTTTGCGTCGGTCTAGCATTCCCACGAGTGCAAGTGCATCTTCTGCTTTTTTTCTAGCTTCAGCTACTGATACTCTTTTCAGTTGCAGCGGCATCAATACATTGTCGAATGAATTGAGTGGCGCAATGAGATTGAAACTTTGGAAGACGAATCCGATGGTATTGAGACGTAGGGATGCCAATTGTTTCTGCGACATTTCATTCACCAACTTGTCACTGACATAGAGTTCACCATAAGTTGGGTAGATGACACAGCCGATAAGAGATAGTAGCGTTGTTTTTCCAGAACCCGAGGGACCGATGATCAACACCAATTGACCTTCATAAATCTCAAGGTCAACAGGTTTGAGTGCGACGATGGTTTGGTCTCCTACTTGGTATTCTTTTCCTACGCCTATTAATCGTGCTATCATGATTTTCTTAAGACAAAATTAACGACTTTTTGTTTATGCATTTCAACAAAGTTATTATTAATTTAAAAGTCCTGCTCTCAACTGTGGAAATCTGAAAAAAGAAACACCGAACAAAATCACTTGAATAATACACGGAGCAACAATAGATTCACCATGCTCTAAATGCGTTGCAATGGTATCGCTTAAAAATGCAGCAAGTAGCATTACAGCTATTACTCTAGTTCTAGGAATGATAAATAGAATCACGCTAATGAGCTCTTCAACAACCAGTATGAAATGCGTTTGTTTTATATTAAACGTGGATCATTCAAAGACTCCAAGAGTTCTGACTTTTCAATATTTAGCGATGAAAGAATAAAAGAGATTCAAACCATATTACATAATCTACCAAGGAAATGCTTTGACTATTAAAATCCTATATTTATTTATGGAAAAATTATAATTTAATCCAGAAGTTGCATTAGTGGCTTGAATTCAGCCATCTTAAAAATTAGTGATTTTATATTTTGGTATTTATTATTCTATCTGAATTTAGCTTATGCAAT
>RFSL01000221.1 GCA_009923965.1 Flavobacteriia bacterium
GAAGTTAAAGCAAGTTATTCTGATGAAGAATTAGCGGAAGTCGGAAAATTTATTTCTCCCTACTTTTCTGAAGTTAAAAAGAAAGCAGTTCGCTGGGTAATGTTAAATGATCGTAAGCGTTTGGATGGTCGTCAATTTGATGAAATTCGTCCTATCTGGGCTGAAGTTGATTATTTACCAATGGTTCACGGTTCTGCAGTATTTACAAGAGGTGAAACGCAATCATTAACAACTTTAACCCTTGGAGGTAAAATGGATGAGCAATTAATTGACGGCGCGACATTTAAAGGAACTGAGCGTTTTATGTTACATTATAATTTTCCTCCATTTTCTACAGGTGAAGCAAAACCTTTACGTGGAACTTCTAGAAGAGAAATTGGACATGGTAATCTTGCGCTAAGAGCATTAAAACCGGTTCTTCCAGATGATAATCCTTACACTATAAGAATTGTTTCTGATATTTTAGAATCCAATGGTTCTTCTTCTATGGCAACTGTTTGTGCAGGAACTTTAGCATTAATGGATGGCGGAATTCAAATCAAAGCGCCTGTTTCAGGAATTGCTATGGGCTTGGTTGCTGATGAGGGTAAATTTGCTATTCTTTCTGACATTTTAGGTGATGAAGATCATTTAGGTGATATGGATTTCAAAGTTACAGGAACTGCGAAAGGAATTACTGCTTGCCAAATGGATATTAAAGTAGATGGTTTACCATACGAAGTTCTTATTCAGGCCTTAGAGCAAGCAAAAGCTGGTCGTATTCATATTTTAGGAAAAATTACTGAAACAATGGCTGCGCCAAGAGCTGAGTTGAAACCTCAAACTCCACGTGTAGAAATGTTTGTTGTTCCAAATGACATGATTGGTGCTATTATCGGACCTGGAGGAAAAATTATTCAGGGACTTCAAAAAGAAACAAAAACAATTATTACGATAGAGGAATTACCTACAACTGAAGGGCGTGTTCAAATATTATCTAGCAATGCAGATGATATGAATGAAGCAATTCGTAGAATTCGCTTAATTGCATTTCCTCCTTTAGTGGAAGATGGCGCTACGTATCATGGAAAAATTAAATCAGTGAAAGACTTCGGTTGCTTCGTAGAAATACTTCCAGGAACAGATGGCTTAATTCATATTTCTGAATTCTCTTGGGAGAAAGTAGCTAAAATGGAAGATGTTTGTAAAGAAGGGGAGATGCTTGATTTTAAAGTTATTGGAAAAGATCCAAAAACTAAGAAATGGAAATTATCTCGTAAGGTTTTGTTGCCAAGACCAGAAAGAGAGACTGAAGCATCAAATTCATAAAAAAGAATACTGTTTAGATAGAAAAAGGGCGATTAAATTCGCCTTTTTATTGTAAAAAATTATTGATAGCAAGGTATAATTTACTAGTTGGTAATCCCATGACATTTGTGTATGACCCATTTATTTTTTGGACTCCAATCATACCAATCCAATCTTGAATTCCATATGCACCAGCTTTGTCCATTGCATCATTTGTTTTAAGATAAGAATCAATTTCCGAATCACTTAATTTATTAAAAGTTACTTCAGTTTTATCTTGAAAAGTTATGTGTTTTTCTTTATTACGAATTGTTACGCCTGTAATTACAAAATGAGTTTTACCAGAAAGTTTAAGCAGAATATTTTTAGCCACTTTTTTATCTTTTGGCTTTCCAATAATTTCATCTTCTAATAACACTATTGTATCAGAACAGATTAGAATTTCATCAGCATCTATCTTGTGAATGAGCGCATCTGATTTTTTAAAAGAAAGAAATTCTGCAACATTTTCTAATTTTAAAGAACTATCAAAAGATTCATCAATTTCAGGTTTTAGGGTCCTAAAAACAAATCCCATAGAACTTAGTAATTCTCTTCTTCTCGGAGATTCAGAACCTAATACTATTTTCATTTGTGATTAAATAAAAAAGACAAAAGTGGAAGAAACATACTAATTTTAATTAGAAAGTTTATTGTCTTAAAATTTAATGGTTTAATAAAACCATAATAA
>RFSL01000222.1 GCA_009923965.1 Flavobacteriia bacterium
AAGTTTCTCAAAATGGCGATATTGCAAATTGGAAAATCCCTGGAAAAATGGTAAAAGGTATGGGCGGAGCAATGGATTTAGTTGCTTCAGCTGATAATATTATTGTTGCAATGATGCACAGTAATAGAGCAGGCGAGTCCAAAATTTTGAAACAATGCACACTTCCTTTAACTGGTGTAAATTGCGTTAAGAAAGTTGTTACGGAACTTGCTGTAATGGAAATAAAAGACGGAAAGTTTTATCTGCTTGAAAGAGCTCCCGGCGTTAGCGTTGAGGAAATTATTTCAAAAACTGAGGGCGACCTTGTCGTTCCAGATCTCGTTCCAGAAATGAATATATAAGGTGCAGCTTTTAAATGATAAGTATTCTACAGCTTTGTCTGCTGCAATTGCAGCTTCAAATGCAATTATGAAAGTCTATTCTAGCTCCTTTGAAACGCTGATAAAAGATGATGGTTCTCCATTGACACAAGCAGATTTAGATTCAACACGAATTATTCACTCTTTTTTAGATCCCTTATCTATTCCAATAACAGGAGAAGAATCGAGTTCAGCAGTTTTTTCCGAGCGTATTTCTTGGGATGAATCGTGGTGCATTGATCCGCTTGATGGCACAAAAGAATTTGTTAATCGAAATGGTGAGTTTACTGTAAATATTGCACTTATTAA
This sequence comes from Flavobacteriia bacterium, assembly GCA_009923965.1. Taxonomy (GTDB): domain Bacteria; phylum Bacteroidota; class Bacteroidia; order Flavobacteriales_D; family Crocinitomicaceae; genus UBA952. The sequence goes on from RFSL01000222.1 coordinate 669, forward strand.
AAAGGGGAAACCAATTTTTGGTCTAATTGCCTCGCCAGTTAATGAGGAAGTGATTTTTGGTTCAATGGAAACGGGAGTTTATATCCTAAAATTTGAGGATTTAGAGAATCCTACATCATGGAAAAAAATCCTACCTTCTTTTGAGATAAATCATCCGCTAGTTATAATTGGATCACGAAGTCACCCTTCTAGAGCACAAGATGATTTGATATCTACCTTGAAATCATCAAATTTAGAATTTCGGTTTTTACAAAAAGGATCTGCATTGAAATTCTTTGATTTAGCTTTGGGAAAAGCAGATGTTTATTTCCGTTTTGCACCAACTATGGAATGGGATATCGCAGCTGGTCAAGCAATACTTGAGGCTTTAGGAGGCTCAGTTGAAACTACTGATGATCTTCCACTTCAATACAATAAGGAGAATTTATTTAATCCTAATTTTAGAGCATTTACAAAGGCATATAAATCTATAAACAAGGTTTAATTTAAACTAAAAAAGGCTATTTTTCAATAGCCTTTCTTTACTTATTAATTTAGGTTTATAGCCCAATAATCTGTCGTACTTCGACTTCAGTCAGATTTCTTTTTTTACCTTCTGGGTTTAAATACGAGCGATTAACCAAACGGCCATGAATTGCTACTTTTTTTCCTTTTTCGCCATATTTTTCTATGAATTGTGCCATGTTTCCCCAAGCAAATATTCGGTGCCACTCCACAAGGTTTGTGTAGTTTCCATCATTTTTTCGGGTGGTTTTTTGTGTTGCTAAACTAAATCTTGCAACAGATTTGCCGTTTTCAAAGTTTGTGATTTGTGTATTTGATCCAATATTTCCGACCAAGGTTACATAATTTCTAATTGTTGTCATAAAAATAAAATTGTTTGTTTGTATATGTAGAGGGACCGATGCATCTTGATTTTAGTTACCATTCAACATCGATCCTCGTTAGATTAATGTCTTATAAAATGATTAAATCGTTTACTTCAATCTCAGAAATAATTTTTCGCGCTCCTTTAGAGTTATAAAATCGACTCACTAATTTTCCCTCAACTGCTAAGTCTGATCCGACTTCACCGAGTTCTTCTATTACTTTTATCCAGCGACCCCAACAGGTTAGTAGGTGCCAGTTATTTCGTGTTTTCGTATTTCCTTCGGCATCTAAATACATTTCTTTTGTCGACATCGTGAAGGTTGCGATTTTACGCCCTGTTTTAAGCTCAATATATTGTGGCTCTGAACTTACCTTGCCAATTAAATTTACGTGATTCATAATATTATTTATTTGTATTGTTTGCCTGAACTACTTCTTTTTCTGTTTTTTGTGAAAGCAGTAAAAAATCAAA